>CANRPG010000094.1 GCA_947632425.1 uncultured Clostridia bacterium
TGGCTGCCTATGTCAAAGAATTGGATGAGCATGGACACGACCCGATGCCGGAGGGGTTCCTGCAAAAATGGATCAAGGGTATCATATCCATGCAGGGATCGTCTGACCGCCATCTGGAACTTTGCTATGATGGCGATACACTTATAGGTTTTCTGTACGGAAAGGTCGACCATGAGGATCACAAAGGTTTCGTTAAGCCGGGGTACGGCTACATTATGGAGTTCTATGTGAAACCGGAGTATCGCCGCAGAGGTTATGGTCGGGCGATGTTTAGGCGACTAGAATGGCTGCTTACCCATGACGGCGCGGATAAAATGTATCTGACGGCTGATCCCGTTACAGGAAGACCGTTTTGGGAAGCAATGGGCTTTTTAGCGACAGGCGAGCGGTCGCCTGAGAATAAGATGGAAATATATGAAAAGTCTGCGTCGTTTGATTGGAGTGGGAGAGAAAAGCTCATGCCGCTTACTGAAGAAACCGCTGCGGAGATAGGCGGCTGGAGGTATGAAAGTCCGTATGACGCTTATAGCTTCAGGGGAGATGCAGATAGCTGGCTTATGGATAGGTCAACATGGGGGACAGAACAGTTTTGTCTGGCAGACGGCGACCGGGTCATTGGTCAGGTGGCTTGTCAGAATGACGGCGATGATCTGTGGGTCGGCTGGTCAATGGCTCCGCGGCTGTGCGGAAAAGGCAGTGGAGCCGCGTTTGTAAAAAAGTGCGTTACTGGGTTGCGCCGTGTGACTGGGCATAAAGGTCGCATAATGCTGCGGGTGGCGGCTTGGAACCAAAGGGCTATTCATGCTTATCAAAAAGCTGGCTTTACATATGTGGAAACGATTCAAGATGAAATTGCCTATTCTGATCATATGGAAGATTTTTGGGTGATGGAGCTTAAAAGCGTGAATTAGGTTTTGTGAATATGCTGTTTTGATTGCCAATTTATAATTTTATGAAAAGGAGCATTGCTAAGGGTGATATGAAAATAAAAAGATTGAACAGAGATCTGTGGGGCTTTCAGCATTATCCGTACTATCAGATGGACATGGACAATGAGATGTTTCAAGGCTTTGTCAGCGTAATTATGCTGACAGACGGAGAGCAATTCTTCTGGGATTTTGAAAAAGCCGGAAAAGTTCCTGTTACGGGCGGCGGAATGGTTTGGCTTCAGCTGATACCTAAAGGAAAAAAGAGACTGATCACGGCAATGTTAAAACCTGCGGAGGTGGAAAAGGATCGTTCTGTATCGGTATGGTATGTTGATGTAATTGAAAAATATGTATATGACAGCGATGGTGTTGCGGTATATTGGGACAAATATTTAGATGTTATGGCTACTGTGCAGGGTGACATCCGAATTGACGACAAGGACGAACTGGATGAAGCATATCAGCAGAATGATTTGACGAAAGTACAGTACGAAGAAGCGCTTGATGAATGTGACTCCATTATTTCAGAGATGTTTACGGATCTTAAAAAGACCGAAGAAAACTGTCTTGCGATCTTGAACGAGGCAATGAAGATGATCGAGAACCGGGAATATCAGCTGAAATTGAATGTATAGGATATAAGTTCCCGCGAAAATGCCTTGATACCGGCGAAGAATTTTACGCAGATAATACTACAGAATAATAAAAAACACGGAGCGTAAAAACTCCGTGTTTTGCTGTTTTGCTTAGTCTTCGTAGGCGAGGGGATAGCAGTGCCAGTCGGGAAGCTCGCTTAGTGTGAGAGCGCGCTCGCTTGAATATGCTTTCTGCCAGTGTTCCAGATCGGTATACTCCTGCGAAAGCTGGAAGTCTTTTACTACATATTCGCCGTTCCATGTTGCGAACCATGCCCACCTTACGCCGTTGTCAAACGCTTCGTCAATATCGTAAACAACGCCGTTCTCGCTGAGCGCGATTATCTTGTTGGTGGAAGTGGACTCGCGTATATAATTGAAAATATCTTCCTGAGAGGAGTAATCAAACGCATCTGCATAGAAGTCGTAGCCTATAATGTCAACGTACTCGTCGCCGGGGTACCAGTCGGTGCGCTGACCGTTCCATACCCATATAAGGTTGTCAAGTCCCCAGTGGTTTGTAAGCCTGTCGTACATCAGTTTCCACAATTCTTTGTATGCATCAGCGCCTGCCGCGCCCCACCAGAACCAAGTGTTATTGTATCTGTAGTCGCCGCCTGCCTCGTGAAGCGGTCTCCACAAAACGGGTATGTCGGCATCTTCAAGCTTTTGCAGCTCTGCCGCTATTGCGTCTATGTCGCTTATAAGATAGTCATAACCTGCCTGATCGGTCTTATCCATAGCGGCTTTAAGATCAAAGTTTGTCGCATCTGAATAGAAACCTCTGTACCACGGTTCACCGTTCAGACCAAGATACGGGTCAGGGGCGTTCCAGTGCCAGCAAAGGGTAACTATGCCGTTTTTGGCATCCCAAGCCTTTGCCGCGGTGTAGAACTTGTCGCCCTCTGACGAGCCGTGCGCAACTCTGCTGGGTGAACATTCAATAAGGTCAAGACCCAGCACCGCAGGCAGGTCGCCGCAATTTTTCTGTATCTCAGACATTCCTCTGTACTGAGAGTATATCATGTTGTCGTCAAGAGGGTAGCCGTTGGAGTCGGAATACTGACCCGTAAGCGTGTACTTGCCGTATATGTCAACAAGGAAATTGTAAAGCCTCTGCGTTGTATCGTTGGCGTTGGGATTTGAGAGCTTGTGGCTTACATCGTATATTGACAGATCAACGCCCTGCGATGCTTTCAGCTCTATTTTGTCAACGTACAGAGCGCCCACGCTGTCTTCTATAGAAATAACGTGTTCGCCTGCCGCCATGGGAATGTTGGATATGGTTATCTCTGTGAATTTGTTGTTTTCCGAAATGCTGAAAGATTCTCTCGTTGCGCCGCTGTCAACATCGAATTTGAAAACAGATGGCGCGCCGGTATCTTCTTTTGCGGCGGTAATGACCGCATCATATCTGCCGTCGGTCTCTGAGGTGAATTTGAACCTTATCGCACCGCCGTTTATCTTGCCCACATATCCGCTGCCGCTGAAAGAACCGTTGGTGTCATCGCTGAGCGTTACGGCATCGTTGCCGCTGATAACGCAGTCCTCCGCCTCGGTCTCAAAGTGAAAATCAGCTGCAACTCCTACATCGGGCTGATAGTCGGAATAGTCAAGGTCACCCACCGTTTCGGTAACTTCGCCTCTGTCTACCTTTTCATAAACTACCGAAGAATCATCGGTTGACGAGCTTTCACTTACTGTGCTTTCGCCGCCCGAACTGCCCCCTTTATCGCCGCATGAAGCCATTGACAATGCAAGCATGGCAGCTGTGGCAGCCGATAAAAACCGTTTAGCTTTCATTTTAACATCGACCTTTCTTTATATATACATTATTATTTAAGACTGTTATTTATTATTACTTTTCGTCATCGTCGGGATCGCTGCTGTCTTTTGGCATGGCGGTCTCGCCCTCTTTTATGCCCTCGGTGGCATCGGGCACGAACATCGTTTTGAAAGTCATCAGCATTATCCTGAAATCCAGCGCAAACGAGTGCCGCTCTATATACATAAGATCAAGCTTCAGCTTGTCGTAAGGCGTGGTGTTGTATTTGCCGAAAACCTGCGCAAAGCCCGTCAGCCCTGCCTTTACGTTTAGTCTGTATGCAAACTCGGGCATTACTTTTTCATACTGCTGCGCAATTTCGGGCCTTTCGGGGCGAGGCCCTACAAAAGACATACTTCCTGAAAGTATATTGAAAAGCTGCGGCAGCTCGTCAAGGCGGCAGCTTCGCAGAAACTTGCCAACAGGCGTTATACGGCTGTCCTCCTCGGAGGCGAGCCTTGCAACGCCGTCTTTTTCGGCATCTACCACCATACTGCGGAACTTTATCAGCTTGAATACCTTTCTGCCGTTTGTAAACCGGTTCTGGCAGTAAAACACGGGCCCGCCGTCGTATATCTTTATAAGAAAGGCAATTATCAGCATGAACGGCGACGATATGATTATGCCTATGATAGAGAGCACTATGTCAAAGAAGCGTTTTATAAACAGCTGTTCAAAGCTCATGCCCTGATTGCGCTGAAGCAGCAGAGGCGTATCGAACATATGAAACTCATCTGCGCCACGCACAATAATATCTGAGATCTTCGGGCTGATGTATGTTCTGACAGAATTTTCAAATGTGAATTTCAGCAGCTTTGCGCGCTTTTCCAAAGGCACATCGCAGATGATGACCGCTTCATATTCAAGTATCTTGCTTTCTATTGTTTCAAGATCTTCTTCGCAGCTTATAGACGAGCATATAAGATATTTGTCCATTCTCTGGCTCATTTTTACAACAAGATCGCCGTCGTCGCGCTTGCCGTATACAACTATCATCTTTCGCGCTGGGAAGATCTTTCTGTAAATAAACGTGCTGGCTATCGACCACACCACGCCTATAACACTGTCTACAGCGGTCAGAACAAGTAGGGGCACTATCGGCAGAAAACCGCGCGCGATAAGGCTTATCTGCAAATACGCAACGGCATTTGTCAGTATGAGAGATATTACCTGCGAGCCTATAAGTCCGCTGGGGTAGGAGTACCCGACCTTGAAGCTGCCGAACGCAATTGAAAACAGCACGAATATGAACGCATACAGCACGGTCAGCAGCAGCGTGCCTTTCAGCACAAACGGCTTGAATACCATTTCCCTGTTGTAATAGCCGTCCCACAGGTACGTAAACAAAAGCGTGACCGCGGCTATAAGTATCAGAGAATCGGTAAACATAATTATATGTTTGAATTGTTCTTTTTTCTTCATATTTATAT
Source organism: uncultured Clostridia bacterium (assembly GCA_947632425.1). Classification (GTDB taxonomy): domain Bacteria; phylum Bacillota; class Clostridia; order Oscillospirales; family Ruminococcaceae; genus UBA7477. The sequence continues at coordinate 4,820 of CANRPG010000094.1, forward strand.
TCCTTAACGTTATCGTTAAAACTATTATCTGAAAAATGTGTAAAACTATTATACGGGATTATTTTAACACATTTTTTTCTTTTTTTCAAGGGCTTTCACCATATTTTCACAAAACAACAAAAGTTATACGCCGCGGGCGCTGCTGCGCATTGACAAAAAGACGGGGATATTATATAATATTACTAACATTTAACGTACAAAAAAGGAGAGAGCATTATGAAAACACTGCCGGCATACAGCGTTACCATGTCGGTTTACGGTAAAGAAAAGCCGGAGTTTCTGCGCCGCAGCATTGAGAGCATCATGGGGCAGACACACACGACCGATGATTTTATTATAGTCTGCGACGGCAAGCTTACCAAAGAGCTTGACAAGGTGCTATTGCAGGCGCAGGGAAAATACTCTGCCATAAAAATAGTGCGCACAAAAGGTCATGTTGGCACTGCCGCGGCGGCGAATATGTCGCTGGAGATGTGCAAGAATGAGTACATCGGCAAAATGGACAGCGACGACATTGCCCTGCCGCAGCGTTTTGAAAAGCAGCTTCGCCGAATGATGCTCCACCCCGAGCTTGACATTATCGGCGGCTATATAGAAGAATTTGACAGCGACACGGGCGAAACTATAGCTATAAAAAAAGTGCCGCTCAGCAACAGAGCGGTGCACGAATACGCAAAAAGGCGCAACCCGTTCAACAACCCCACGCTGCTTTTCAAAAAGAGCGCAGCCATGGCGGCAGGCGGCTACAGCGAGGACTTAGCGCGCTGCGAGGACTATGATTTTGTTGTAAAAATGCTGGCAAACGGCGCTGTCGGCGGCAACATACCGCAGGTGCTTCTGAAGTACCGCATAACGCAGGGCAACTATGAGCGCCGCCGCAACTTTGCCAACACAAAGGCGTTTATAGCCGCGCGCTGGAAGATATACCGCAGCGGATATTCATCACTGGCAGATTTCTTGATACCCTGTGCGGCGCAGGTCGCGCTGTTTTTGCTGCCGTCTTCGATGACGGGGCCTATATACCGCAAGGCGATGAGGTGATAATATGCTTTCAAGACCCGTAGAATACTACCGTGACAGAGCGAAGGAAATGTTCCTTTCGGGGTACAACTGCTCTCAGGCGGTGGTGATGGCTTTTATAGATGAACTCGGTGTTGACCAGAACGCCGCGCTTTTAATGGCATCGCCGTTCGGAGGGGGTATCGGCAGGCTGAGAGAGGTGTGCGGAACGGTCTCGGGAATGTGCATGGCGGCAGGGCTTATGCTGGGTTACAGCGACCCAAAAGCATACACCGAAAAGGCGGCTCTTTATGCGCACATACAGAATATGGCGGCAGCTTTCAAAGAGAAGAACGGCTCGTATATATGCCGCGAGCTGCTGAAAGGTGTTGCCCACACCGACGGCGGCGCACCCGAAAAACGCACGGAGGAATATTACAAAAAGCGCCCCTGCCCTCAGCTTTGCGCCGACGCGGCTGAAATACTGGCGAGGTATGTGAAAGAGTTGGAGGAAGGTGGATAGTAAAAAATATTGCTTAAAATCGTATTGACAGAATATTTAAAACATAATATGGAGGAGTTTTATAATGAAAGTGAATGAAAAAATAGTCAGCACATTGGATCAGAACGGAAACGGTCAACTTGATATTGAAGATATTATTATTTTATCAATGAAAGCCCCGGGGGTACATATCCACAGAGCTGATTTTCTCAAAAAAGAATTAACTAATAAATTTCCACAAGAAGTAATTGATAAGGCGATAGCTACCACGCCTGCCAACGCAGGAATACCGCTGGAGAAAATCAACGAAATTGTCGATGATGTGATTAAATTTGAAAGGAATTGCGTTTCGGGAATTTCAACTGCATTGGGCGTGCCCGGCGGCTGGGCTATGGCTGCTACCATACCAGCTGATATTATACAGTATTATGGGTATACTCTCAGAGCAATACAAAAATTGTTATATTTATATGGCTTTCCCGAAATCGAATCAGAGGGAGAGGAAGTCAGACTGGATAGTCACACTATCAATCAGATAATATTGTGCCTTGGAATAATGAATGGAATTGCCGGTGCTAACAATGCGATGAAAGGCATAGCAAGAGCATTGGCGACAGGTGTAGAGAAAAAATTACTCAATACAGCACTTACCAAAGGTACATTTTATCCGCTTGTCAAAGCAATAGCTAAATGGTTTGGCGTTAATATGACTAAAAAAGTATTTGCCGGCTTTTTCAAAAAAGCAATTCCTATTGTCGGCGGTGTTATAGGCGGCGGAATAACATTCTTTTCATTTAAGCCTTGCTGTGTCAGATTAAAGAAAGTTCTTCAAGATACCATGCTCTCAAATCCTCAGCATATTTCTTCAAAAGAGGAAGAGGAGTATGTTACAAGTATTAAAGATGAAACAATTATCGAGGTAAACGAAGATGAAATAGTTCCTGTTGGTTTAGATGAAGATATAGAAGCAGAAGATGTTGAAGAAGCTGCCGGCGAAGATGTTGAAGAATAACCCCCCTCTACCCCCGGTAGAAACCCCATAACTCAACCTGCGGTATGTGTAAATTATGGCTGCTTTCAGCTATAATAAAGTCTGAAAGGAGGTGCTCCTCATGGATCAGATAATGATCGGAAAGTTCATAGCGGCGTGCCGCAAAGAGCAGGGGCTC
>CANRPG010000095.1 GCA_947632425.1 uncultured Clostridia bacterium
GGTGAATACTTTCTGCGAGGAGGAACATTCATTTGAGATCGATGTGGACAGTAAAAACTGCAGATTTACGACCAGATTCAGCAGGTTCCATAACCTCACGGAGCTGATGTGCATGTTCAGCGAAGTATGTCATTTCTATCAGGGCAGCGCGGAAGAACTCGGGATTCCCGATTTTGACGGCTACTCCGATGCGCTTGTTTCAAAAACGCCACAACTTGCTGAGTATCTTTGCGATATTTCAGCCCGTGCAGATGCGGTGCGCCAGGGTCAGGTGATGCGGACTACGGACAATATGCTCAAGATCACTACCGACGGGCGCAAAGCGGCGCTTGACCTGCGGCTTGTTGCTCCTGCGGCAGGTTTTACATATCAGTCCAAGGTCGCACGCTGCGCTGAAAATGTCGCTGATATATATCAGAATACATGCGGCACGCAGCTGGTTTTCTGCGATACCTCAACGCCAAAGGCAGGCTTTAATATTTACGACGAGATGAAGCGGCTGCTTATCGGCATGGGTATTCCTGATGGCGAGATCGCATATGTTCATGATGCGCAAAGCGAGGCAAGCAGAAAGCGTCTGTTTGACCGTATGCGAAAGGGCGAGATACGTGTGCTTATAGGCTCGACATTTAAGCTGGGGCTGGGCGTGAATGTGCAGGACAAGCTTATTGCCGTTCATCATCTTGACGTGCCGTGGCGCCCTGCGGATATGACACAGCGCGAGGGGCGTATTCTGCGGCAGGGAAATGAAAATCCGAAGGTGAAGATATTCCGCTATATCACAGAGGGCAGCTTCGATGCGTACTCATGGCAGCTGCTGGAGACCAAACAGCGCTTTATTACGGGGCTTCTTTCGGGTTCGTATACCGAGCGTGACGGCACGGATATTGAAGATACGGTGCTTTGCTATGCCGAGGTAAAGGCACTTGCCGTGGGTGATCCTCTTGTAAAAAAGCGTGTGGAAACGGCGAACGAGCTTTCAAGATACCTCACATTGCAGCGCAAACTGGTAGAAACGCGCCTGTGTATGGAAGCACAGCTGCGTGAACTGCCTGCACAGATAGAGCATACAGAAAAGCTTATTGAAAATGCACGAAAAGACAAAGAATTTTACGATAGGTATAAAGAGTTGCTGCCTGCTCCTGCGACGGCTGCCGAAAAGAACGCCGAGGCTGCATCGCGCGCGCAAGTGCGCAAAACGCTGTTTTCAGCAATACAGAAAAACGAGCTGAAAACTGCCGAGAGCAAGCTTATGAACTATCGCGGTTTCGATATTATTCTGCCTGCAAATATGCGGCGCGAAAAGCCGTTTGTATGGCTGCAAAGGACAGGGCGTTATTATGTGGAACTCGGCGGATCGGAAGTGGGCTGTATCATTCGTATAGACAATTTTCTTGACGGACTTGACGCGCATATAGAAAAGCTGTGCCGGGGTCTTGCAGATACGCATGAAAGGGGAGCACATTTGCGTGCAGAGCTTGACAAAAAAGAAAGCTATACAGAAATTATAGAAGAACTAAAAGAGCAGCTGGACAGGCTGGATAAAAAGTTAGGAGTGGATAAAAAGTGAGCAGTACAAAAGAAGTAACAATTGCGGGCATACCGCAGATGAACGTGCAGCGCTTGGTTTACGAGCTTGCGCCTGCCTACGCGTGCCTTATAAACGCAGGCTTGCCTGTCAGGACATTTCCTTCGGTAATGCTGTGGGGTGCGCCCGGCGTGGGCAAATCGCAGGCTGTGCGGCAGATAGCCGCGGAGATAGAAACAAAGACGGGAAAGCGAGTGGCGGTAACAGACGTGCGGCTGCTGCTTTTCAACCCTATAGACCTGCGCGGCATACCCACCGCAAACGCAGACAAAACTCTTGCAGTATGGCTGAAACCGCAGATATTTCAAATGGACGACAGCGACAGTGTTGTGAATATTCTCTTTCTTGACGAGATATCAGCAGCGCCGCAGTCGGTTCAGGCTGCTGCGTATCAGATAACGCTTGACAGGGTGGTCGGCGAGCATAAACTGCCCGAAAACTGCATAGTTATTGCCGCAGGCAACCGTGTTACCGACCGTTCTGTGGCGTTCAAAATGCCCAAAGCGCTTGCAAACCGTCTTATGCATATCGAGGTCGAATGCAGCTTTCAGTCCTGGAAAGAATGGGCGATACGCTCGGGCATAAACGACAAGGTAGTGGGCTTTTTGTCGTTCCGTCGGCAGTATCTGCTGAATTTTGAGTCAGCGAGCGACGACCTTGCATTTGCCACGCCGCGTTCGTGGGAAATGGTGAGCAATATTCTCAATTTCATCGATCCGGACGTTGAGAAGATGTATCATCTTATTGCAGGGGTCGTCGGCACAGGTGTTGCAGTAGAGTTTCGCGCATGGTCTGAGGTGTACAGCCAACTGCCCGACATAAAAGATATTTTTGAAGGCGATCAGCCGAATATGCCCACCGGCACAGATGCTTTGTATGCCCTTTGCTCTGCCATGACAGCATACGCCAGGGCGCACAAGGACGATATGCGCCGCATTGCAAATTCAATACGGTATGCCGAGCGTATGCCGCCCGATTTTTCTGCGGTGCTTCTCAAAGATTATATGGCTATCGAACCCGATTACCGTGCAAGGCTTCTGCAAATTCCCGAATTTTCCGCATGGCTGTCGTCGAAAGGAAGGCTGCTTAATGGCTCTGTCTGATGAAAAAATACGTGAGTATCAAAAGCGGCTGATCTTAGCAAGAATGAGAATACTCTGCAACCACGGGTTTTATGGGCTTTTGCTTATGCATATGCGCTATGCCATAGACGAAACCGCTAAAACTGCGTATACCGACAGCAGGCGCATTGCGTTTGGTCCTGCGTTTCTTGAAAGGCTTTCTGACAGCGAGCTTGATTTTATCATGATGCATGAGATACTGCACGTGGTGTTGCAGCATTGTTTCCGCGCGCAGGATCTGGATAGAGATCGATATAACATTGCGGCTGATATTGTGGTAAATTCAAATATTATGCTAGAAAACGGCGGCGACAAAAGCAGCATTTCTTTGTCAGAGTTCGGCGGCGAGTGTATGCATATTGCCCCCAACGGAAGAGAAGGTCACTTATACACCGCTGAGGAAGTGTATGAGATGCTGGCGTTCAGCCCAAACAAAAACGGCAAACCTAATTTGCAAAGCGGCGGTTCTGGCAGCGGCAGCGCAGGTTCAAAACCCATACCCGGAATATGCGACGACCACAGCCACTGGGAAGGATCAGATGAAGACCCTGCCTTGCGCGACGTCTGGGTAAAGCGTTTTGAAGATGCCTGCGAGGCGATAGAGCGGCGAGAGGCATCTTCGGGGCGCGGTCTGCTGCCGGCGTTTGCAAAGCGCATACTGAAGGAGCTTCGCAAGCCGCAGACCGACTGGCGAACTATACTTAACGACTTTGTTCAGGAGGAAATCACAGACTATTCGTTTTCTCCGCCTGACCGCCGTTTTGACGACAGCCCGTTTTTCCTGCCTGATCTCAACGAAAAGGAAAACGTGCTGGAAGATATCCTCTTTATGATAGATACGTCAGGCTCAGTTTCTGACGATATGGTCGCTGCGGCGTTTTCGGAAGTCAAGGGCGCTATAGATCAGTTTGACGGCAGACTAAAGGGCTGGCTTGGCTTTTTCGATGCAGGTATAATTGAGCCTGAGCCGTTTGAAAGTTTTGAAGAGCTTAAAAATATAAAGCCTGTCGGCGGCGGTGGAACGGATTTTCAGATAGTTTTCGATTATGTCCGCCGATTCATGAGCGACCGCCCACCTGCGTGCATTATAATACTGACTGACGGCATCGCGCCATTTCCGCATGAGAGCGCGGCAAACGGCATACCTGTTCTGTGGCTGCTGTGCAGCGAGGATATTACGCCGCCGTGGGGTAAGATCGCAAGAATATCCGTGCCTTAATACCGCTCCAATTTCCGCGGCATACCGCCATACAAAAATTATTTACAAATAAGAAGGAATATGATACAATAGGCTAAGCAATTAAATTAAACGGAGGGCAAACCTATGGACATACAAGAAAACAATATAACCGTTCTTAACAGTGCAGGCGAGAGAGAGTATCAAAACAGAACAGACCTTGTAAATGTGGCTGTTGCAGAAGGCGTTTCGCTAATAGACCGTTTTGCTTTTGCCCGATGTGAGAACCTTGCAAGCGTAACCGTTCCAAACGGCTTGACCGATATAGGTTACTGTGCTTTTTGGGCTTGTTTCAGCCTTGCAAGCATTAACATTCCCGATAGTGTTATACTGATTGACAGTTTTGCTTTTCAAGAATGTAAAAGCCTTGCAAGTATAAACTTACCCGATAGCACTGCCGAAATAGGCGACGATGCCTTCAGCGCCTGTGAAAGTCTTGAAAGCATAAACTTTCCCGACAGCATTACCGAGATAAGAAATAATGTTTTAAGCGGCTGCATACGCCTTAAAAGCGTTGATATTCCATGCAGTGTTACCAAAATAGGCGGCGGCGCTTTCAGCGGCTGCGTAAGTCTTGAAAGCATAAACCTGCCCGACAGCATCATCGAAATAGGCAACCATGCTTTCAGCGGCTGTACTAGCCTTAAAAGTATAACCATTCCGAGTGGAGTAACTAAAATCGGCTATAATACTTTCGGCAACTGCAAAAACCTTGCAAACATTACATATAAGGGCAAAACTTACAGCCGCAGCAGCGCAGAAGAGATGTATAATGTTCTGCCGTGCTTTAAAGAAAATATGACGTTTGATGAATTTAAGCGCGCTATCTTTTCATAAGGATTGATAGCACGCAAAAACGGTTTTCTGGGATTTTCTGAAAGCCTTTTTGTATGTTGTGTAACTTGATCTTTTGCTCGTTTATTCGATCCAATAAGCATCGCCTTGTGCGGTGCTGTTGATTTTTCAAAAACTTCGCATTACTTTAAAACATCGTCAGCTGCCTGTCAAGCCAGCTTTGTTGCTTTGCCTGATAAATAATTTCGCCGTCTTTAATATTCCCCACCAGCAGCGGCGAGCAAGGGTCGTGGCGAAGTATATTTCGCCGCACATTTTCGTGGTCGTAATTTGCGTAACAGTATCTGCAAAGATGACCGCAAGTGTCGTATGCGCCTATGTCAGTGCCGAGAACACATGAACACTGCGCCCTCTGCGATTTTCGCCTTGGCACAATAAGTCGGCTGCCTATTGCAGTCTCAAAAGTCTGCTGTGTCATGCAGCCGCAGCAGTCCACACCGTATGGCGCAAGCTCTGTACCCTCTGCGCACGCCTTTACAGTAATGCCATACCGCCTGCCTATTTCAGCAAATTTACTGCCTATTTCAATGCGCTCGCTTTGCGTGACCTCTCTTGCCTGCGGAAAATTTCTCTTCACCTTTTCGTAAAGATCAATAAAGCTTATAACGCAAACATTCGTTGCCCCCGAAAGTGTTTTGCACATCTGCTCAAATGAGGTAATATGCCGCTTTATAGTATATGTATTGTCAATAAATATCGGGTCGTACCGCCAGCCAACGCAGTCAACCCCGACCGCCTTTGAGAGCGCAATAAAGTCCTGCATTACATTTTCTTTTGGCGGTACATTCGGCTCAACGTCTTTTCCGTAAGGCGTTATCGTCACAAACCAGTACTGATGAAATTTTTTCAGCTCGTCAAGATGTTTCAGCATGGGTTCGGGGTTTTTGGTGCAAAAGGCAATGCAGTCGACCACGTCGGGCGAAAGCTCATAGCGCGTTACCCGTTCGGGGTCGTAAGGGTTGCGCACCAGCACAAAGCCGTCGCGTATCCTGTTCATAAACCACTGCGAGTAAAACGCGGGAATGTCCGTGCGCATACCGGTGTTTATTATCATCACTATCACTGCCTTTCGTGCATATTGTAACATACTTTTACGGAAAAATCAATACGCGCAAAATGCTTTCAAGGCATATATATTTATTAAAATAAAGTATTTGATATATTAAAAATTTTATGTTATAATATAATCATAGATGATTATATTATAATCTTATGTCCTCGTCGATACGCAGACTAAAGAGTCTGCTCCCGACGTATCGGACAATTATAACATAACGCTTTCGCTTTTATGTTATAATATAAGTGTAGATATTAAATATCAGGGGGCGAACAACATGAAATATGTAACTCTGGGGAATTCGCAGCTTAAAGTTTCGCGTATCTGCATGGGCTGTATGGGCTTTGGCAACGCTGTCACAGGTCAGCACAGCTGGACTTTGGACGCGGCGCAGACACGTGAAATAATAAAGCACGGACTAGAACTCGGCATTAACTTTTATGATACCGCGATAGCCTATCAAAACGGCACGAGCGAGCAGTTTGTCGGCAAGGCACTGCGAGATTTTGCAGGGCGCGACGACTATGTGATTGCCACCAAATTCACGCCGCGCACGCAGCAGGAGATCGACGAAAATGTCAGCGGTCAGCAGCATATCGCAAATTATCTAGACCAAAGTCTAAAAAATCTCGGCATGGACTATGTTGACCTATATATATATCATATGTGGGATTACCACACGCCCATGGAGGAGATAATGGAGGGCTTGCATAATGCCGTGAAGGCAGGAAAAGCGCGATACATCGGCATTTCTAATTGCTTTGCATGGCAGCTGGCAAAGGCGAATTTCTATGCTCGTGAAAACGGTTTGACTGAATTTGTCTCGGTGCAGGGGCATTATAATCTTATCTTCCGCGAGGAGGAGCGCGAGATGGCGCCTTTCTGCAAAGACCAGAATATCGCTATGACACCCTACAGCGCGCTTGCTGGCGGCAGGCTTTCAAAACATCAAGGCGAAACTTCAAAACGCCTTGCAGAGGATTCCTACGCGAAATTCAAATACGATGCAACAGCCGAAGCAGACGGGAAAATAATTCGCCGCGTTGAAGAACTTGCTGACAAACGAGGCGTTTCAATGACGGAAATCTCCCTTGCATGGCTGCTTACAAAAGTCACTGCACCCGTGGTAGGCGCAACAAAGTTTTCACACGTTGAAGGCGCAGTAAAAGCGGTTGATCTGGTTCTTTCGCAAGAAGAAATTGATCATCTTGAAGAACTTTATGTGCCGCACGCTCTGGTCGGCGTTATGGCGCAGAACGGCAAACAAAAAGCAGGTAATGTAGTATAAACCGCTTCACTGCGATATGAGGAGGAATGTATAACGGAAATATACGCTATGTCATATGGGCATAAATATTGGGAAGAAACTATTTCTTTTGCAGCAAACTGCTCATGGCGAGCCGGTTCATGTCTGGCACAAAAAATGGCAAACAATGAATTCAAAGAATGGGAAAAAGTGTTTTGTGCCGTTGAAAACGAAAAAGTAGTGGGCTATTGTACTTTTGTAGAGAAAGATGAGCTTTCACCGCAATATGATTTCACACCGTTTATAGGTTTTGTTTTTGTTGACGAGCAATATCGCGGCAAAAGAATTTCGCAATTATTGATAGACAGCGCGGCTTC
>CANRPG010000096.1 GCA_947632425.1 uncultured Clostridia bacterium
CACCTACTTACATTATAACAGCAATCTTCAAAACTTGCAAGAGGATTTTTAAATTTTGGGTGATATTTTTGCATAACTCTTGTAATATACCAAAAAATGCGCTACAATATATATGTGTGGAGGTACGCTTATGGAAAAAAGTTACAAAAAGACCACGGGCAGCTTTAAGAGCGCGAACGGCATTTCTGATATAGCTTATTATATATACACGCCGCCGAAAGGTGCGAGGGCGGCATTGCAGATTGTGCACGGCATGAGCGAATTTATTGAAAGGTACGAAGAATTTGCAGACTTTCTGTGCGCAAACGGCGTAGCGGTGTTCGGCTGCGACCATATAGGGCACGGCAATTCTGTAAAGAAAAGCGAGGACAAAGGCTACTTCTTTACCCCGAACGGCTGGCGAGATATGATAGCCGACTGCCGCACCATGATGAACATAGGCAAGAATAGTTTTCCGCAGCTGCCGTATATTATGCTTGGTCACAGCATGGGAAGTTTTGTTGTAAGGGCGGCGGCTGTGAAGTTCGGCTCTAAAATTGATGCGGCGATATTTTCGGGCACGGGCACGGGTATGCCTGCACTTACGGCGCAGCTTGCGTTTTTGGAGACGATGGCGGCTGCAAAGGGCGGAAGATACCGCAGCAAACTGGCAGACGACTTAGCGTTCGGCAAGTATAATTCGCATATCGCAGAGCCTAAAACGCAGTCTGACTGGCTTACACACGACCACGACAAGATAATAGAATTTCTTTCGGACGAGAAATATGTTGATATGTTCACGCTGAACGGGTTTATAAACCTTGCCAAACTGAGCAGCTATGTGAACAGAGACGAGTGGTATGTCGCACTTCGCAAGGATATGCCGATACTAATGTTTTCGGGAAGTGAAGACCCCGTGGGAAACTGGGGAGAGGGCGTTAAAGAGGTATACGAAAAACTTCTGGCGTGCGGCTGCAATGTTTCATTAAAATTGTACGAGGACGGCAGGCACGAGATGCTCAATGAAATACAACGGCAGCAGGTTTACAAAGACGTGCTTGATTGGATAGACACCATAGCTGAAACGGAGTGAGATACAATGTTTGCAAAAATAAACAGCATAGGGCTTCTGGGGCTGAACGCATACCCCGTGTATGTTGAGATAGAGGCGAGCAGGGGGCTTGAAAGCTTAGATATCGTAGGTCTTGCGGACGTGGCTGTAAAAGAGAGCCGCGAGAGGATAAAAAGCGCGTTTCGCTCATCGCAGATACCCTTCCCAAAGCAGAGGATAATGATAAACCTTGCGCCTGCCGATGTGAAAAAATCGGGCTCGGTGCATGACCTTTCTATTGCGGCGGCGATAATGACCGCTCAGGGGCTGTTTTCAGAGAGCAGGGTGGAGAAGTCGGCGTTTATAGGCGAGGTATCGCTGGGCGGAGAGATAAGGGGAGTAAACGGCGTTCTGCCGATGACCATACTTGCAAAAAGCATAGGCATGACGGAAATTTATGTGCCTGCTGCGAACGCATTTGAAGCATCTGTAGTTGAAGATATAAAGGTGTACGGCGTGAGCTCTTTAGGCGAGTTGGTCATGCACCTTTGCGGCAAAGTATCGCTGAAACCTATGGACAAGTATGAAGCGAAGGATACCGACTATTACTCGGATCTTGATTTTGCAGACGTAAAGGGTCAGCAGACGGCAAAAAAGGCGTTGGAGATAGCTGCGTGCGGCGGTCACAACGTGCTTATGGTGGGCGCGCCCGGCGCAGGCAAAAGTATGCTGGCAAAGCGTATGCCCTCGATACTGCCGAAAATGACATTTGAAGAAAGCATAGAAACTACGAATATACACAGCATTTCGGGAATACTTGATCCCAAAACGCCGCTGATAACCAAAAGACCGTTCCGTTCGCCGCACCACACGATCTCGCCTGCGGGGCTCAGCGGAGGAGGCTCTGTGCCGCGCCCTGGGGAGATCTCGCTGGCGCACAACGGGCTGCTGTTTTTAGACGAACTTGCAGAATTTTCACGCGCGACGCTGGAGATACTTCGCCAGCCGCTGGAAGATCAGAAAGTCACCATTTCAAGGGTATCGGGCAGCATAACCTATCCGTGCTCTATAATGCTTATAGCCGCCATGAACCCCTGTCCCTGCGGTTATTACGGTCACCCGACGAAAAAGTGCATATGCACGCAAAAACAGGTGGCGAACTATCTTTCAAAGGTCAGCGGCCCTGTGCTTGACAGGTTTGACATACATATTGAAGTTGCGCCGGTAGATTATGACGACCTTTCATCATCTGCAAAAGAAGAAAGCTCGGCTGCCATTCGCGAAAGGGTGCAGAAAGCGCGCGAGATACAAAACAGGCGTTACAAGGGCACGAGCATAACCTGCAACGCGCGGATAACTTCGGATATTCTGCATGAGGTTTGCCCTGTTACCGAGGACGGCAGCGAACTTTTGAAAAATGTGTTTGACAAGCTGGGTCTTTCGGCAAGAGCGTATGACAGGGTACTGAAAGTTGCACGCACGATAGCTGACATGGATGGCAAAGATGTTATAGAAAAAAGCCACATCGCGCAGGCTGTTCAGTACAGAAGCCTTGACCGCAAATACTGGAATTGAGAAAATCATATAATCAATTTACGGAAATTTTACAAAATCTTGATTGTGCAAAATTTCTATGCGACCATACTTTCCGAGGGGGAAATATGGTCGTTTTGCTAATTCGGCGAAAAATCATGTCTTTATTGCTTGACTTGAAATAGGTATTATTATATAATTGTACAATGTATCATAATGGAAAATTAGCACCCTGCGGCGAAAAATATGCCGCGGTCTAAACCATAAATCTAATGTAAGGAGTGATCAGCCTATGGTGAATGTCAAGGACGTAACACTTGGCAAGAATGTGCGAAAAAGCTTCGCTAAGATCAACGAGGTACTGGAAATGCCCAACCTTATCGAAGTGCAGAAAAATTCGTACAATTGGTTTATTACGGAAGGTCTGAGGGAGGTATTCCGCGATATGCCCGTTATAACGGACTATAACGGCACTTTTGAGCTTACCTTTACAGGTTTTCGTTTTGACGACAAGCTGAAGTATACCATAGCGGAGTGTAAGGAGCGCGATGTTACCTATGCCGCTAAACTTATGGTGGAAACACAGCTGAGAAACACCGAAACGGGCAGCCTTATCAAGTCGGAAGTATTCATGGGCGATTTCCCTCTGATGACCGACAGCGGCACGTTCGTTATAAACGGCGCGGAGCGTGTTGTGGTATCGCAGCTGGTGCGTTCGCCGGGCGTGTATTTTTCGTGTGACAAGGATAAGTCGGGAACGGATCTGTTCAAGTCGCAGATTATACCTAACAGAGGCGCATGGCTGGAATACGAAATGGACGCCAACCGCTGCACGTGGGTGCGTATAGACAAAAACAGAAAGATACCCCTTACCGTATTTATAAGGGCGCTGGGATATGGCTCTAACGATGAGATAGCAGAGCTTTTCGGCAACGACGAAAGGCTGGAGCAGACCATTTTGCAGCGCGATGCTGAGATATACCCCGATTCGGAGACTTTCCGCAACGAGGCTTTGCTGGAGATATACAGAAAGCTTCGCCCGGGTGAACCGCCGACAGTTGAAAGCGCTCAGACACATCTTAACAATCTGTTCTTTGACGCCAAGAGATACGACCTTTGCAGGTTCGGAAGATACAAGTACAACAAAAAGCTCGGCATAGCGCAGAGACTTGCAGGCAAAAAGCTTTCAAGACCCGTTGTAAACAGCATGACGGGCGAGCTTATGGCCGATGCAGGCGATACTGTTGACAAACAGCTTGCTCAGGAAATAGAGCAGGCAGGCGTTATGGAGGCTTATGTAAACGTTGAGGTAAAGGAATACTACCCCAACGCCGCAGGTGAGCTTGTACTGAAGACAGAGACCAAGGAAGTAAAGATAATAGGCAACGGCATGGTCGATATAAACGGCTATGTTGAGGGCGATCTTGAACCTTACGGAATAAATGAAAAGGTATCGTTCCCGGTGCTTAAAGAGATACTTGAAAACACCGAGGCGGACGAGCTTATAGACGAGATAAAGAAACGTGTCGACGACCTTGTTCCAAAGCATATAACGGTAGATGATATTATTGCTTCTATCTCTTATTATCTCAATCTGATAGACGGCGTGGGCGATGTTGACGACATAGACCATCTGGGCAACAGACGTATAAGATGCGTGGGCGAGCTTTTGCAGAACCAGTTCAGGATAGGCTTTACCAGAATGGAAAAGGTAGTTCGCGAAAGAATGAACATTCAGACGCAGGACGCGGTCTCGCTGACACCTGCATCGCTGATAAATATAAAGCCCATAACCGCTGCGATAAAGGAATTTTTCGGCTCTTCGCCGCTCTCACAGTTTATGGATCAGACAAACCCCCTTGCAGAGCTTACTCATAAGAGAAGGCTTTCGGCGCTGGGCCCCGGCGGTCTTTCGCGTGACAGAGCAGGATTTGAGGTTCGTGACGTTCACTATTCCCACTACGGAAGAATGTGCCCGATAGAGACCCCTGAAGGCCCTAACATAGGACTTATATCATATCTTGCTTCGTTTGCAAGGATAAACAAGTACGGATTTATAGAAGCGCCTTACCGCCGTGTTGACAAGGATACGGGCGTAGTTACCGACGAAGTTGTTTATATGACAGCCGATACCGAGGATAACTACATGATAGCGCAGGCAAATGAGCCGCTTACAGAGGACGGCAGGTTTGCAAACGACAAGGTAAAGGGTCGTTTCCGTGACCAGATACTTGAAATAGACAAAAACAAGATAGACTTCATGGACGTATCGCCGAAGATGGTCGTATCAGTTGCTACTGCTATGATACCGTTTCTGGAAAACGACGATGCGAACCGTGCTCTTATGGGCTCTAACATGCAAAGGCAGGCAGTGCCTCTGCTGAAGACCGAAGCTCCTATAGTCGGCACGGGCATGGAGTATAAAGCGTGCCTCGACTCGGGCGTTGCGGTGGTTTCTACCGCGGCAGGCGTTGTTGAGAGCGTAAGCGCTGACAAGATAGTAGTACGCGAGGACAGCGGCGAACAGCACACCTACGACCTTATCAAGTTCAAGAGGTCTAACGCAGGCACCTGCACCAACCAGAGACCTATTGTTGACAAGGGCGAGAGGATAGAGGCTCATCAGGTAATAGCCGACGGCCCTGCCACCTGCAACGGTGAGATATCCCTCGGTAAGAATGCGCTTATAGGCTTCATGACATGGGAAGGCTATAACTACGAGGACGCTGTTTTGCTGAACGAGAACCTTGTAAAGCAGGATAAGTATACTTCTATCCATATCGAAGAATATGAGATAGAATGCCGTGACACAAAGCTCGGCGCGGAAGAGATAACAAGAGATATACCGAATGTCAGCGATGATGCTCTTAAAGACCTCGATGAGAACGGTATAATCAGAATAGGCGCTGAGGTAAGAGCAGGCGATATTCTGGTAGGCAAGGTAACGCCCAAGGGCGAAACGGAGCTTACCGCAGAAGAAAGACTGCTGCGAGCGGTATTCGGCGAGAAGGCAAGAGAGGTAAGAGACAGCTCTCTTAAAGTGCCGCACGGCGAGGCAGGCGTTATTATAGACGTCAAGATATTTACAAGAGATAACTGCGACGAGCTCGCACCGGGCGTTAACAAGCTGGTAAGGTGCTATATCGCGCAGAAGCGTAAGATATCTGTCGGCGATAAGATGGCAGGCCGCCACGGCAACAAGGGCGTTGTTTCACGCATACTGCCGCAGGAGGATATGCCTTTCCTCGAGGACGGCACACCGCTTGATATATGCCTTAACCCCCTCGGCGTTCCTTCGCGTATGAATATCGGTCAGGTGCTTGAAGTACACCTCGGCATGGCTGCAAAGAAACTCGGCTGGAACATCATGACGCCCGTATTTGACGGCGCGCATGAGGCGGATATAAGAGAATGCTTCCGCGAGGCAGGTCTGCCGGAGGACGGCAAGACGGTGCTTTACGACGGAAGAACGGGCGAGAAGTTCGATAACCGCATAACTGTAGGTTATATGTACTATCTTAAACTCCACCACCTTGTTGACGATAAGATACACGCGCGTTCGGTAGGTCCTTATTCGCTGGTAACTCAGCAGCCGCTCGGCGGTAAAGCGCAGTTCGGAGGACAAAGATTCGGTGAAATGGAAGTATGGGCTCTGGAAGCTTACGGCGCGGCTTACACGCTTCAGGAGATACTGACGGTGAAGTCGGACGATACCGTGGGCAGAGTAAAGACCTATGAAGCTATAGTCAAGGGTCAGAACGTGCCCAAGGCAGGCATACCCGAATCGTTCAAGGTACTGATAAAGGAAATGCAGTCGCTTTGTCTTAACATGAAGGTGCTTGACGAGAACAACGAGGAGATCGACATAAAGCAGAGCTTTGACGACGATGATATTCCTCCGCGCGAGTCAATGATAAACGATGAGGTATCGTTTGTAGACGACGGCACGGGCGATCAGTATGTAGATGCCGACGATCTTGAAGATTTCGACGACGGACTTGAAGATTACGACGATGCCGATGTCGATGAAGATTTTGACGACGACGAGGACGATTTCCTTTCGGACGAAGATGACGGTCAGGACGGAGATATTGACGACGAATAATATCATAAGCACGACGTTATGTCGATGATCAGATCAGAAAGAGGGTTCGCAATTTGGAGTTCAAAGCATTTGATTCAATAAGAATAGGTCTTGCCTCACCCGAGATGATAAGAGATTGGTCTTACGGCGAGGTAACAAGACCGGAAACGATAAATTACCGTTCGCAGAAGCCCGAGAAAGACGGACTTTTCTGCGAGAAGATATTCGGACCGACCAAGGACTGGGAGTGCCACTGCGGAAAGTATAAGAAGATACGCTTCAAAGGCATGGTCTGCGAGCGCTGCGGCGTTGAAGTTACCAAAGCCAAGGTGCGCCGTGAGAGAATGGGTCACATTGAGCTTGCCGCGCCCGTATCTCATATATGGTACTTCAAGGGTACTCCTTCCAGAATAGGTCAGATACTTGAAGTATCGCAGAAAAGACTTGAAGAAGTTCTGTATTTTACAAAGTATATAGTTATAGACCCCGGTTCTACGCCGCTTGAAAAATGCTCACTGCTCAGCGAGACAGAGTACAGGGCTGCCGTTGAAAAGTATGACGAGAGCAGCTTCCGCGTGGGCATGGGCGCTGAGGCTATTCAGGAGCTTCTGAGAGAATACAGCAGCGACAGATACGATATGTTCCGCGAAAGGCTGGAAAATGACGGCAGGCTGTCGTTTACGGAAGAGCAGAGAAAAAAGTGCGAGCTGTGCGCAAGGTGTTCCAACGAAGAAAGAGCTATGTGCGCAGGCTGCACCAAGCCCGACAGCGAAGAAGGCTGCGACGACTGCGAGTTTAC
>CANRPG010000097.1 GCA_947632425.1 uncultured Clostridia bacterium
GCTAGATCAGAAAGCAGCTGTACCGCGCCTTGGTCGGTATCTTCATCGGGGGTGATTATAAAGCTTGCGTTGTCAAAAAGGTTATCGAGCGAATAGCGGTAGCCCGAAAACTCTCTGCCTGCCATAGGGTGGCAGCCCACAAAATGCACTCCCCTTTCGGCAAGCGGCTTTGTAAGAGCCTTGACTATCTCGGTCTTTACGCCGCAGGTATCGGCAACGACTGCGCCTTTTTTGAATTTATCGGCATTTTTCAGCACAAAATCTATCGTCAGCCCTGCATACAGACCTATGAACACAACGTCCATATCCTTAAGTTCTTCTGCGGTTATCGCGCCGTCTATCGCTTCTTCCGAAAGGGCTGTTTTAAGCGTTTGCTGACTGCGGTTTATAGCATAAACGCTGTGATTTGTGTTCTTTTTAAGGGTTTTGGCGATCGAGCCGCCTATAAGTCCCAGACCTACAACAGCTATTTTCATACGTTTTCCTCCGTTTTACATATCTCTATAATAGCATTAGCATATATTTTTGCAACATTTTTAAGCTGCTCTATGCTTATATATTCATCAGCCGAGTGCATATTGCAGTCTTCGCCCCGCGGCGCTGCGCCGAATGCCACACCCTGCGGCATATTGTGCGCATAGGTAACGCCCGTTTCGCATACGCAACTAGCCTTTTCGCCCGTGACCTTTTCAAACGCGCGTTTCAGAGCATCTATAAACGGGGTGTTTTCGTCAACGTGGTGGGCTTCCATTGTCTGTTTGTGTACTATCTCATAGCCGTTTGCAGAAAGCGCTTTTTCAATTCCGCCGAGTATCTCATTCACCGTTCTGCTAACGGGGAAACGGCAGTCTAGGCTTATCTCGCAGCCGTTTTCGTTCATATCGCACACCGTGAAAGCAAGCGTTGTACTGCCCGAAACTTCGTCTGAAAAATTTATGCCGAGGCTCTCGCCGTCTGTTTCTTCAAACGGGAAAAGGCTCGATAATACAGCACATTCTTTTATACCCAGAATACCCAGCACCTTTACAAGAGCAGTAAGGGCGTTTACACCAAGCTGTGGGCGCGAACCGTGCGCCGGCTTGCCAAGAGATGTTATCTCTACCACGCCGCCGCTTTCGGAAACGGTAAATTCGGCAGAGGTTTTGGCAGTATCTATTGCCTTGTAAACATCGCCTGCGGAATAGCCGCAAAGCACAGCCTGAGCCTTTGCAGGAACAGCATTTACTGCGCCTTTGCAGGTTATTTTGGCGTTTACGGCAGTATCATGTGTGAAATTCTTTTTAGCGGTGATGTGCGCCATGCCTTTCTCGGCGTTGACTATAGGAAATTCGCCGTCGGGGGTAATAACGCACTGCGGCAGCTGCTTTCTTTGGCAGTAGTATTCAATATCCTCGCAGCCAAGTTCTTCGCCGCCGCCGAAGATATATCTGACGGGGCTTTTCAGCGGTATGCATAGTTCTTTTATCGCTTTCACTGCGTACAAAGAAGCTACCGCAGGGCCTTTGTCATCTATCGCTCCCCTGCCGTAGACCTTGCCGTTTTCTACAGTAAGGTCAAAACACGGTTTAGTCCAGCCCTCTCCCTGCGGAATAACATCAACGTGCGCGAGTATGCCAAGCGTGGGCGCGCCGCTGCCAAGATCCGCGGTAACGACGTAATTTTCAAAGTTTTCGGTGGTCATGCCGATGTTTTCCGCAAGCTGACGTATATATTCAAGCGCCTGCGCCGAGCCCTTGCCAAACGGCAGACCGTCGGCGTTTATTTCAGCCGCACTGTTTATCTGCATAAGACCTTTGAGGTCGCGCAGCATATCATCTGTATGCTCATCTATATACTTGTTTATCTTTTCGGAATAGTTCAAAGTAATGCCTCCTGAAAATATAAATCAAAGGGGAGCGTAAACTCCCCACAGTCGTCAGAATTTAAAATAAAGTAAAATTCGGGAATTTATTTCTCTCAGTTTACACCTCTGTCGGCGCAGCTAAAAAATGAACATCTTTATGTGAATTTTTTAGCGTGAGGGTAACGGAGCCGACGCAGGAAGAGGTCCACGGGGAAACCAGTTCGGGGTGTCCCCGTGAAGCATCGACCTTGTCGATGCGCCATAGGGGAGCGTAAACTCCCCGTTAAATGCGTTGCGACCAGACCGATAAGCCGGGTTCTGTCGTGTGCGATAATCTATCTGCGCCATGCGTCGCCGCAAGGCTCCAGCCCCCTATAGGCATCAGCCTGCCGAGCAGACATTGGCTTTCTGCCTACCATTGGAGTTGCATCGGGTAAGGTTTACATGGCACGGCACTCTCATGCCGCCCGGTGCGCTCTTACCGCACCTTTCCACCCTTACCGCTAAAAAGCGGCGGTATATCTCTGTTGCACTTGCTCTGAGGTCACCCTCGGCTGACGTTATCAGCTACCCTGCTCTGTGATGCCCGGACTTTCCTCATAAACTAAACGTTTACGCTATCGCATAGTCTGCTCACATACTCACAATGGTAATTATAACACATCATACAGTAAAAATCAAGGGAAAGAGCTTTTCTTTACACTATATTTTTTGCAGGAAATCTTTATATATTAAAATTTCTTGAAAAAAGTTGTTCAAAAGCTCTTCCATTTTTATAAAAAATATGTTATAATTATTCTATCTGACGATATGACGATATATTGCGGAGGTTTAATTGAATGAAAAAAATTTATGACTTGGGCATAGACGTAGGCTCTACTACGGTAAAGACCGTTATTTTAGACGGCGATGACATTATATACACAAAATATGAACGGCATTTTTCTAAAGTGCGCGAAACTGTTATAGATCAGCTTGAAGTGATAAAGCGATCTTACGGCGAGTGCGATTTTCGCATAGCTATAACCGGCTCGGCAGGGCTGGGGCTTGCTGATGCTTCGGGAATTTCGTTCGTGCAGGAGGTTTATTCGGCGTTTGTGGCGGTGGAAAAGACATACCCCGATGCCGATGTTGTTGTTGAGCTTGGCGGCGAAGATGCTAAGATAATCTTTCTGACGGGCGGTGTTGAGCAGCGTATGAACGGCTCTTGCGCAGGAGGCACGGGCGCGTTTATAGACCAGATGGCAACGCTGCTCGGTGTTACGCCCGATATGCTCAACGACATGGCGCTTCGGCACGAAAAGATATACCCCATTGCCTCGCGCTGCGGTGTTTTTGCAAAGTCTGATATCCAGCCGCTTTTAAATCAGGGCGCGAAAAAAGAGGACATTGCGGCATCTATCTTTCAGGCGGTGGTAGACCAGACTGTTTCGGGCTTGGCGCAGGGAAGAAAAATTGCAGGCAAAGTGCTGTTTCTAGGCGGCCCACTGTCGTTTTTGCCGGCGCTGAGAAACGCTTTCAAAGAAACGCTGAAACTAGATGAACAGCACGCTGTTCTGCCCGAGCTTGCGCCTGTGTTTATGGCATACGGCTGCGCTTTGCAGGCTAAAGAAATATCGCAGGAAACAAGCATTGACGAGGCAATAGATAAGCTGAAAAACGCGAAAACAAACGACAATATTGTAATAGGCAAGCCGCTTTTCAAAGACCAGGACGAATACCACGAATTTGTTGAAAGGCACAAGCAGAGCGATCTGAAATATGAGGACATACATACCTATGAGGGCGATGCGTATCTCGGCATAGATGCAGGCTCGACGACGACGAAGCTTGTGCTTATAACGCCTGACGGAAAACTTCTGTACCGCCACTACTGCTCAAATATGGGTCAGCCGCTTGACATTATTGCCGACAAGATAAAGGAAATATACAGAATTGCAACGCCGAAGCTGAATATTGTTTCATCGGCTGTTACGGGCTATGGCGAGGACCTTATACGCACGGGTCTCGGCGTGGACTTCGGCATAGTTGAGACGGTTGCGCACTTTAAGGCGGCGGCATACTTCTGCCCCGATGTTGACTTCATTATAGACATAGGCGGACAGGACATAAAGTGCTTCAAGATAAAAAACAACGCCATTGACAGCATAATGCTCAACGAGGCGTGTTCTTCGGGCTGCGGCTCGTTCATACAAACGTTTGCGCAGGCGCTGGGCTACGACATTGCCGACTTTGCGCGGCTTGGTTTGTTTGCCAAAAAGCCCGTTGAGCTGGGTTCGCGCTGCACGGTGTTTATGAACAGTTCTGTAAAGCAGGCGCAGAAAGACGGCGCGGAAGTTGCTGACATATCGGCAGGACTTTCATCTTCTATCATAAAAAATGCGGTATACAAGGTAATAAGGGCGAAGAGCATTGACGAGCTGGGGCAGAATATTGTTGTTCAGGGCGGCACGTTTTTAAACGATGCTGTGCTGCGCTCGTTTGAGACAGAGCTTGGCAGAAACGTTATAAGACCTGCCATTGCCGGGCTTATGGGTGCGTTCGGCTGCGCTTTATACGCCAAAGAAAACGCAAAGGGCGCTAAAAGCTCGCTGCTTACGGCACAGCAGCTGGAGCAGTTCAGTTACCGCTCGACTGCGGCACAATGCGGCGGCTGCGGCGCGCACTGCAATCTTACTATAATAAGGTTCAATGACGGTCACAAGTTTATTTCGGGCAACCGCTGCGAAAAAGGTGCAGGAATAAAAATAGACACCGAGAATGAAAATCTTTACGAATACAAATACAAAAAGCTGCTTAGTTTCGCAGAGCAAAAGCCGCAGGGCATGCCGATAGCCAAAGTAGGTCTGCCGCTGGCGCTGAGTTTTTATGATCTTCTTCCCTACTTCTCTACTATGCTTACAAAGCTTGGTTTTGAAGTGGTTATCTCGGAAGAATCTACTCGCGACACATACTACAAAGGTCAGCAGACTATACCGTCAGACACCGTATGCTACCCTGCGAAGCTTTGCCACGGTCACATTGAGAGCCTGTTTGAAAAGGGCGTGGACTTTATATTCTACCCCTGCATGAGCTACAACATCGACGAGGGCGGCAGCGACAACCACTACAACTGCCCTGTTGTTGCGTACTACCCCGAGCTTTTGAAAGCCAACAACGAGAGGCTGAGTGATGACAATTTCATTGCGCCTTACATTGATATAAACAGAAAGAACCACACCGCAAAGGCTCTTGCAAGGGCGTTTGAACGATATGGCATAACGCACAAACAGATATATGCGGTGCTTGATGAGGCATTCGCGGCGGAGAGGGCATACAGAAAAGACATAAAGAACAAGGCTCTTGAAATAATTGCAAACGCGCGCGAAAACGGCAAAAAGATAATCGTTCTGGCAGGCAGACCTTACCACATAGACCCCGAGATAAATCACGGCATACACAAGCTTATTGCCTCGCTGGGGCTGGCGGTCATAACCGAGGACAGCGTTTGCGAACTGGTGGGCGTGCCGCCGCTTGACGTGCTCAACCAGTGGACTTACCACTCGCGGCTTTACAGGGCGGCTGAATATGTATGCACTCAGCCTGATATGCAGCTGGTGCAGCTGGTGTCGTTCGGCTGCGGCATAGATGCGATAACTACCGATGAGGTAAGGGCGATCTTAGAAGAAAAGGGCAAGCTGTACACGCAGCTGAAGATAGACGAGATAAACAATCTTGGTGCGGCAAGGATAAGGCTGCGCAGTCTGGTGGCTGCTCTTGAAGAAAAAGAACGTCAGACCGCGGCAGTATAACATATTAAAGTTAAGGAACTGAGGAATATGGCTTCTGAAAGAGTTGAACAAACTGTATTTACCGAGGAAATGAAGAAGGACTACACGATACTCGTGCCCGATATGCTGCCTATTCATTTTCGGCTGATAATGCAGATATTTGAAAATTACGGCTACCACATGGAACTGCTGACGAACACTTCGCGCAATGTTGTTGACGAGGGCTTGAAAAACACCCACAACGACACCTGCTACCCTGCTCTGCTGGTTATAGGGCAGTTTATGGACGCACTGAAAAGCGGCAAGTATGATGTGAACAAGACGGCTCTGCTTATGTCGCAGACTGGCGGCGGCTGCCGTGCCTCAAACTACATTCATCTGATAAGAAAGGCTATTTCGGCTGAGTTTCCGCAGGTGCCTGTTATATCCTTAAATTTCAGCGGACTGGAGAAAAACCCTGCGTTCAAAATAACCGTGCCTATCATGGTAAAGCTTATATACGGCGTGCTTTACGGCGACCTGCTTATGCTGCTTTACAACCAGTGCGTTCCATATGAGGTGAACAAGGGCGACACCGACAAGATGCTTGAAAAGTGGGAGAAGCGTTTGGGAAAGATGTTCGCTGAGAACAAGTTTTTTGACACCAAGCGGCACTACAGGGCGATACTTAACGACTTTGCATCGATAGAGCGCACCAAAGAAAAAAAGCCGCGTGTGGGCATTGTTGGCGAGATATATGTAAAATACTCGCCGCTGGCTAATAATCATCTGAATGAGTTTCTTATCTCGGAAGGGTGCGAGCCGAATGTGCCGGGGCTTTTAGACTTTGTAATGTACTGCGCGACCGACAGGATAAACGACGGCAAACTTTATGACCGCAAAGACAGCGGATATTACGGCTATGCGGTGGGCTACAAGGCGTTGTACACATATCAGAAGCAGCAGATAAAGGCGGTGAAAGAGCACGGGGTGTTCTTCCCACCGCACGATTTTGAGGAGCTTCGCCGCTATGCGGACAAGTATATAAACCAGGGCGTAAAAATGGGCGAGGGCTGGCTTATAACCGCTGAAATGGCTGCTCTTGCCGAAAGCGGCACGGAAAACATCATCTGCACGCAGCCGTTTGGGTGTCTGCCAAACCACATTGTTGCGAAAGGTATGATGCGCGTTATAAAAGAGGCGTATCCGCAGGCAAATATAGTCGCTATTGATTACGACCCGGGTGCGACCAAGGTAAACCAAGAAAACCGCATAAAGCTTATGCTTGCAAACGCAAAACGAGCAAAATAGCAAAGAAAAGGCCGCCTTGTAAAAGACGGTTTTTTGTTATATTGCCTATACAAAAATGTTATAGTTGCGCTTTCGCACAGCCTGCGGAGCTGTTCAACGCTCCCCAGTACACTAAAGTTTTAAGCCTTGTCAAGAAAATAAAAGTTTTCGGTCAAGCTCTTTTTTACAGTTGCTTCGCAACTGCCAAGGCTTGCAGGGTGTAGCGTTCGCAAGCGACCGCCGGCAGAATATTCTTCCAGCGGCGTGTGGGGTGGACGTGTTGTTTTTTGTTTTTGGGAAAGCCGAAGGTGTGTGGTGGTAAACGCACTCGCTGAAAAATTACAATTCAGATACCCACTTTGTTTCAAAGCATGGAAGAAGCCTCGAAGAGGGTTCTTCTGCACTTGACCGACAGCTCGCTGGCGGTCAATGTGTGAGCTCCGCAGGCTTGCTGCGAAAGCAGCTAAAACTTCAAATACAGCACGGCGTTCTCTGAGAGAACGCGAAAAAAGAGATATGGCTTCTCATTAAGGAACGCCCTCTCTTGCAGGGCGTTCC
>CANRPG010000098.1 GCA_947632425.1 uncultured Clostridia bacterium
TCATGACAATTTGTGCTTTGTTGTGTTAGTACTATTATAATACAAAACCGCGCAAATGTCTACTGCTTGTAATGCGGCGAAAAATATGTTATACTATTTATATATACACTTATACACTTTGGGGGAGGCACTATGAACAACATAAAAATGCGCATTATAGCCGTTTTAATCCTGCTGGCGGCGGTGATGTTCTCCGGCTGCGGCAACAGCGGCAATACTGCAAATTCTGCAAATGTGACTTCTAAAGCTTCGGTAACAACTGTAACTGCGGCAAGCATGTCCGGCACTGCGGCGACCACGCCAACCACCACAAAGGCAGAAAAAGAAACACGAGCCGATGAGCATGGAAACGCTCCTGCGCGCGACGGGTATTATTACGATGTGGAAAACGTGGTTTTGTATCTTGAAGAATACGGCGAGCTGCCGCCCAACTACATAACCAAAAAAGAGGCTGAGGCTCTGGGCTGGAGCGGCGGTTCGGTCGAGGATTATAAAGAGGGCGCGGCTATCGGCGGCGACCGCTTTGGCAACTACGAGGAGCTTTTGCCCGAAGCTGACGGGCGCAAGTACACCGAGTGCGACATTGACACCGACGGCTACCCTTCGAGGGGTTCGCGCAGGCTGGTTTTTTCAAACGACGGGCTGTATTTTTATACTTCCGACCACTATGAGAGCTTCTCGGAAGTGACTGTTACGAAAGACGGTGATGTGATATGGTAAACGATGAGAGCCGCATAACGCTTGACTGCCGTATGTTTTCCCAGCGCGGCGAGGCGCACGACTACCTTGCCGAAAAGCTGAATTTGCCCGAGTATTACGGCAGGAATCTCGATGCGCTGTACGACTGCCTCAGCGGCGTTAAAGGCGAGATAGTTTTTCTGCACGCCGATGAGATCGACGGCGGCTATGCTAAAAAGATCCTCCGTGTTTTTGAAGATGCCAAAGAGCAGTACCATGGGCTGGCTGTAACATACGAGGACGAGCAGTCATGAAAAAGCGCGAAACAATGCTCAAACTCCTGCTCTCGGTCTGCGAACTTGCGCTGGTCGGCATATGCACTGTTATAGCTTATCTCACGCCGATAGAAACTACCGCTGTAAAAATAGCAGGCTCGTTTGTGTCGGTCGCGATAGTCAGCGCGGCGGCGTGGTTCTTTCCGCTAAGGTTTTACATATTCGCGCTTGTATTTCACTTCTTTGCCGCGCCGCTGGGCTCGGTCATAAATCTGTACAAATATCTGGACTGTTACGATAGAATAGTACACTGCCTCAGCGGCGTAATTTTAGCAGAAGCAGGCTTGATACTTATAAGCCGCATATTCAGAAAGCGCGGTATGAAAAACGACATCGCAGTGAAGCTTATGTTCGCGTTTTTCTTCTCGGCGGCGTGCGCAGGCTTCTGGGAGATATACGAGTTCACCGCCGACAGCCTTTTGCACATTGATATGCAGGGCAGCAACTTGAACACCATGGGCGACATAGTTTCGGGTGTGCTGGGCGCTGCGACCTACACCGCGGCAAGCTTCATATCAATAAAACGCAGCAAAAAGCGCTGACCTCATTCAAGAGATCAGCGTAATTTTATGTACTATATTTGTTGCGCAGGAGCGCGTTTGGTCTGTCATAGTTGTCCGTTTAATTCCCCTCTTCGCTTATTCCCATATCCGTGTATATATCATTGCTTTGAAAGTTTCGCTGCCGTCCAGCTTTGAGTATTCACCGTAATGGTCAAACTTCAAGCCACAATTTTGCATGACCCTGCCCGAACGCGGATTATCCACCGCGTGCTCCGAGCATATCTTGTTTACACCAAGTTCCCGGTGCGCAAAATCAACAATAGCTTTCATCGCCTCGGTGCAGTAGCCCCTGTGCCAATAATCATAGTGCAGGTTGTAACCAATGCCCCAAAAGCCCTGCATCAGCGCGCTCGGCACAATGCTCCCCGAGCCAATGACCCTGCCCTCGCCTTTCAGCACAAACACCCACAGCCATTCTTCCTCGTTCGCCATAGCCGATCTTATCCACTCGACCGTTTGGGCAATGTCCGTGTACGTCGAGTACGACATAAACCTCGTGACCCTCTCGTCGCTGTTCCAGCTGTAGCACGCCTGCGCATCGTCAAGCGTTATCGGGCGCAGCAGCAGCCTGCCCGTCTCAATTATCGGTTCTTTGCTCATGCCTATACCCCTTTTCAACTGTGATTTTTTGTATTTTATTTGTTGCGCAGGAGCGCGTTTGGTTTGCCGCTGTTATCCGTTTAATTTCCCTACAGCGGCTTTTTCACCATCTGCCCTTTGTTCCGCGGATAGTGCGTGTCGGTGGGCTTTGTCTTTCTTATCACTATGAGTGAGCGTTTGTCACCGCACGGCAGGCAGTATTCTTCAAACCTCTCCACCTCACCGCCGAGTGTTCTCACCGCGCCTTTAGCTTCTTCCAGTTCCTCTCCCCCCGAAGAACCTTTCAAAGCCGCAAACATACCCCCTACCTTTACATACGGCAGGCAATATTCGCATAATATATTAAGCCTTGCCACCGCTCTTGCCACCGCGCAGTCGTACCCCTCGCGCATATCGCCTTTAGCAAGCTCCTCCGCTCGCCCGTGAATACACTGCGCCTCAAGCCCTATCTCATCTGAGAGCGCTTTAAGAAAATTGATCCGCTTGTTCAGGCTGTCAAGCAGCGTAAGCTTTATATCGCCGCGCACGATCTTCATCGGGCAAGACGGAAACCCAGCCCCCGTGCCGATGTCTATCACGCTGCACCCCTGCTCGAGCTGCACCTTTGTAAACGGCAGCACGCTGTCTAAAAAATGCTTCTGCTCTATCCCCTCGCCGTCTGTTATCGCGGTGAGGTTTATTTTTTCGTTCCATTCCAAAAGCAGCCGCGCGTATGTGTCAAAACGCTTTGCCTGCCCATCGTCCAGCTGTATGCCAATGTCCTCAAAAAGCTTTTCCAGCCGCCTTACATCTATAGCCATTTAGTCCTCCTTTGCGCGCCTGTGCTGCTCCAGCCAGACCAGCAAAACGTTCACGTCAGCAGGGTTCACGCCCGAGATGCGCCCTGCCTGCCCTACCGAAAGCGGCTGAATTTTGTTCAGCTTTTCTATCGCTTCCAGCCTGAGCCCCGTAACTTGCGAGTAGTCCATTCCCTGCGGCAGTTTCTTCACTTCCAGTCGGCGCATAGCATCCACCTGTTCTTGCTGAATGGCGATGTAGCCTTCGTACTTTATTTGCAGTTCCACCTGTTCGCGCACTGCATCAGGCAGCTGTGGGCGGCTGTCATCAAACTGTATTATGCCGTCGTATGTTACATGAGGCCTTTTCAGCAGCTGCGAGAGCTTCGCACCCGTGGTTATCCCCTCAGAGCCTACCGATTCCAGATACTCCGTCAGTTCCTGCGAGGGCGCAATATTCACCTTTTTAACGCGCTCAACTTCGCCCTCCACAAGCCGCTTCTTCTCCAAAAATTTTTCAAATGTTCCACGTGGAACAAGACCCACATCATACCCCAACTGCGTGAGCCGCATATCCGCGTTGTCCTGCCGCAAAAGCAGCCTGTATTCACTGCGCGAAGTCAGCATTCTGTATGGGTCAGAGCAGCCTTTCGTCGTTAGGTCGTCAATCAGCGTGCCGATGTACGAAGTCGCCCTGTCAAGCACCAACTGCTGCCGTCCTTGCAGCTTCAAAGCCGCGTTTATGCCTGCAATAAGCCCCTGCGCCGCAGCCTCCTCGTAGCCGCTTGTGCCGTTGAACTGCCCTGCCCCGAAAAGTCCGCCTATCTTCTTGAATTCCAGCGTGGGCAAAAGCTCGGTGGGGTCGCAACAGTCGTACTCAATGGCGTATGCGTTGCGCATTATTTCAACGTGTTCAAGCCCCTTTATCGTGTGCAGAAATTCCAGCTGCACCTCCTCCGGCAGCGAACTGCTCATGCCCTGCAAGTAGTATTCATCGGTATCAAGCCCCATCGGCTCTATAAACAACTGGTGACGCTCTCTGTCGCGAAAGCGCATTATCTTGTCCTCTATAGAGGGGCAGTACCGAGGGCCTATCGCGTGTATCCGCCCTGAGTATATCGGCGATCTTTCGATGTTTTCCATAATAACGCGGTGGGTCTCTTCGTTCGTGTAGCCAACATAGCAGCACACTTTGTTTTCGAGCCTTTCGCCCTCTTCATGCGTGAACGAAAACGGCGTTATCTTCTCGTCGCCGTCCTGCCTCTCCAGTTTGTCAAAATCTATAGAACGCTTGTGCACCCTCGCAGGCGTGCCGGTCTTGAATCTGCGGATAGTTATCCCCTGAGCTGTCAGCGAATCCGAAAGTTTTGTCGCCGGCAGAACATTGTCGGGTCCACTGGCGTATGATACCTCGCCCACGTGCACAACGCCGTTCAGGTAAGTGCCCGTCGCGATTATCACCGTCCTTGCGCTGTAGCTCGTGCCAAGCTTCGTAACAACGCCGGTTACTCTGCCGCCTTCAAACGTAACAGCCGTTACTTCACCTTGCTTCAGAAACAAATTTTCCTGCGATTCTACAGCACTCTTCATATATGTATGGTACTTTACCCTGTCAGACTGCACTCTCAGGCTGTGCACCGCAGGTCCTCTGCCCAAGTTCAGCATACGGCTTTGCAGAAAAGTAGCATCGGCAGCCTTGCCCATCTCGCCGCCGAGAGCATCGATCTCGCGCACCAAGTGTCCCTTCGCAGTGCCGCCTATCGAGGGGTTGCAGGGCATATTCGCCACGCAATCAAGCGATATGGTGAACAGTGCGGTTTTCATTCCAAGGCGTGCGGCAGCCAGCGCAGCCTCGCACCCTGCGTGACCCGCACCAACCACAACTATGTCAAAATCATCGGTAAAAGGCATTTTTCTGCCCCTTTCTATCAAATTGTTCCACATGGAACATTGCACCTCGCAGCCTGCGTTTGTTCCACGTGGAACATTTTATTTGCCAACACAAAATCGCGAGAAAACCTGCTCAACCACCGCATCAGTCACCTTTTCGCCGGTA
This sequence comes from uncultured Clostridia bacterium, assembly GCA_947632425.1. Classification (GTDB taxonomy): domain Bacteria; phylum Bacillota; class Clostridia; order Oscillospirales; family Ruminococcaceae; genus UBA7477. Next base: position 5,009 of record CANRPG010000098.1, read on the forward strand.
AGCTCCATAAGGCAGTCGGCGGCTTTGTCTATAAGTATCGTCACCGCATCGAGCGTTTCGCCGCTCGTCAGCGCTTCCTTCGCCGTCTGCGTGTACTTCAAAGCATCTGCCGCGCAAGCCTTCTGCCGCTCGTTTGCGAACAGCGCATTTTGTGGGTCAAACTCGCGCAGACCAAGCGCATTCACCACGGCGTTCTCCAGATCCTCCATGCCGCTTTCGTTCTTTGCAGATACCTCGACAACCAGCGGAAATTCAGCAAATTCGCTTTTGTCAGCACTCATGCCAAGGTCGGTCTTATTAAGAATGATAATGCAGTTTTTGCCGCGCAGGCTCTCAATTATCTGCCTGTCGTCACCGTCAAGCGGCTGTGAGGAATCAAACACCGCAAGGGCCAGCTCACAGTTTTCAAGCTTTCCCTGCGCCAGATCAACGCCAACGCTCTCCACCTCATCGCCTGCGGTGTGAATGCCTGCCGTGTCGCTGAGCCTTAGCAAAACGCCGCCGACTTCCGCGCTTTCTTCGATAACATCGCGCGTTGTGCCTGCAATATCTGTAACTATTGACCGCCTGTAGCCCAGCAGCATATTCATCAGCGTTGACTTTCCCACATTCGGCTTGCCGACGATCGCGGTATCGCAGCCGTTTCTGAAAATTCTGCCGCTGTCGTAGGTGAGCAAAATGCGCTCCAGCGCCGAAGAAACATCATTCAAAGCCGCTTCCATACTCTCCTGCTCCACCGCAGGGATATCCTCGTCGGGATAGTCGTTCCAGGCTGCCAAGTCAGCAAGCAGGCTGAGAAGCTTTTGGCACGCCTCGTTTATCTGCCTGAAAAGCCTGCCTTCTTTTACGCCGTTGGCGCTGCGCAGAGCGCTGTCACCGCTGGCAGAAATAAGCTCCATGACCGATTCTGCCTGCGTGAGCGACATTTTGCCGTTCAAAAATGCGCGTTTGGTAAACTCCCCTGCCGCCGCAGGCTTTGCGCCGCTTTCAATGCAGGCACGCAGTACGCGCTTTGTAAGGTACACGCCGCCGTGGCATGAGATCTCCGCAACGTTTTCGCCTGTGTAGCTTTTGGGCGCGCGGAATACGGTAAGAAGCGCATCGTCGAGCCGCTCGCCGCCGTATACAACCTTGCCGTAAACGCAGGTGTGACCGCGCATTTCGCTAACTTTCTCGCCGCCGAAAGGGTGAAAGATCTTCGCCGCAATATCTATCGCCTTTTCGCCGCTTATGCGAATTACCGAAATTCCCCCGGCAGCCGGCGGAGTAGAAACGGCGCACACGGTATCGTTTATTTCGCTCAAAATATCGCCCCTTTGAAATCGCCGCCGCAAAATAAGCGACGGCGAACCACATTTGTATTTAACGCTTTAACTCTCAAAGCTTTTCGGGGTACTCCCCTGCCTCGATCAGATCTTTTATGCAATCTCTGAAAAGCTGCGTATCTTCGGCATAAGTTACGCCGAACCACTTGTCGTTGGTCTCAAAAACTTTAACTTTGCACTCGCCGTTATTCAGCATTTCCTCGATGATTATCGGCAGCAGAAATTCAGCCTTCAGATCGTTTATGTTATCTTCAAGAAACGTTTTGAAACGATCTTCCAGAGCATCTATAAATTCGGGAGCGCAAGCCCACATATTCATCGAAACATAGCTGTTTTCGTCTATCTCCTCGTTCGTTTTCAGCGAGCGCACCTTGCCGTCGTCGCAGCGGCGAATTTCAAAAGTCTCTTTAATGCTGCTCAGGCAATTATCATTGTCAACGCCGCAAACGCCCCTTGTTACCGTGCCGTTGTCGGAAAGCGTGTTTTTCAGTATAAAACCTGCCATGCCCAGAGTGCTCGGGTCGTCGTTTTCGCGCAGAAAATCAACAAGGCTGTAAAATGCCTGCCTGCCGTAAAAGTCATCGGCATTTATGATAATGAACGGCTCTTTCACAGCGCCTTTGCAGCAAAGTATTGCGTGACCCGTGCCCCAAGGCTTTGTTCTTTCGGGCGCGCTGAAGCCTTCGGGAAGCATATCAGTGTGCTGGTAGACATACTGTGTCTCAACTATCTTCGAGATCCTGTCCCCTATGCTTTCTCTGAACTGCTCCTCAAAGTCCTTTCTGATAATGAAAACCACCTTGCCCACGCCTGCTTTTACGGCATCGTATATTGAGTAGTCCATGATTATCTCGTTGTTCGGCCCTACGTTTGCAAGCTGCTTTATGCCCTTGCCAAAGCGCGAACCCATTCCTGCTGCCATTATGACGAGCGTTATTTTCTTCTGTGCCATTGTTATCCTCCATTCAATTAGTTAAAAGATATAGCAAAATTGTCATGATAAAATCAAAATTACTACATACATTATAATATATATTTTTCTTTATGTCAACAAAATATTTGACAAGCACGCTTAAAT
>CANRPG010000099.1 GCA_947632425.1 uncultured Clostridia bacterium
TGGTGCTTGTAAACAACGCTGACTGCAAGCACTTGTTTGACAACCGCTACGGCACGGGGCAGTCGGTATGGGACGGCATAAACCGCACTACCAACCTTATCGTGGCAGGCAAGAACGTTGTTGTGGCAGGCTACGGCTGGTGCGGCAAGGGCGTTTCGATGAGGGCTAAGGGTCTTGGCGCGAAAGTTATAGTTACCGAAGTAGACCCTATCAAGGCTATAGAAGCTGTGATGGACGGATTTAAAGTTATGCCTATGGAAGAAGCGGCTAGACACGGCGACTTTTTCGTTACGGTGACGGGCTGCAAGGACGTTATAACCGAAAAGGCGTTTTACAACATGAAAGACGGAGCGATACTTTGCAACGCGGGTCACTTTGACTGCGAAGTGGACGTTGCAGGGCTGAAAAAGATATGCGCGGAAAGCTTCCCTGCACGAAACAACATTGAGGGATACAGGCTTACAAACGGCAATACTCTGTATGTTATCGGCGAGGGCAGGCTGGTGAACCTTGCGGCAGGCGACGGTCACCCTGCGGAGATAATGGATATGTCGTTCGCTATACAAGCTATGTCAGCCGAGTATCTTGTAAAAAACAAAGGAAATCTGAGTGAGATGATAATAGACGTACCAAAAGAGATAGACAGAGAAGTTGCGCTCAACAAGCTGCGGTTCTTAGGGATTGAAATAGACAAGCTTACGCCCGAGCAGGAAAAGTATCTTTCAAGCTGGAACGTATAGAAATATAAAATGCTAAAAGATATAAATAATATGCAATTATATTGACAAAAAACAAAAAATTGAGTATAATATAATTAGATGTATTATTATGCCCTGACGGTGTAAGGAGGGTCAGTAAATGAGTCACGAGATAGCAGTATGTATGCCGCGTATTGACGACCAGGTACAGAGAGATGTTATAAATGCGATAGTAAGCGCTTCAGAAAAGGATGCGCGCTTTGCGGACAGCCATTTTTACATTTTTGCAACATACTCTGACATTGTAGGACCTACGGAGATACTTAAAGGCGAACTGAAAGTTTTCGGTATTATAGATCACCTGAATATCGATGCTCTGCTTGTTTTCCCCGAAAGATTTTACTGGGACGAAGAGATGAAAGAGATTATTGCGGCTGCGAAAGAGAAAAACGTGCCTGTGCTCTCGATAGGCAAAGTTATATCGGAGGCAGCAAGCATAAAATACGGCATGGGCTCTTCGATAAGCGACATTGTTTCGCACGTTATTGAAAAGCACGGCTGCAAATACATAAATTTCATTGCCGGCAAGAAAATGCACGAGGCTACCGACGACAGGCTGAAAATGTTCAAAGAGACTATTGCTAAATATGGTCTGCCCGACGAGCCCGAGAGAATAGGCTGGGGCGAGTTCTGGGATTACCCGACAGAGCTTGTTATGGACAAGTTTTACAAGAGCAAGCTGCCCTTCCCACAGGCGATAATCTGCGCAAATGATGTTATGGCTATAACGGCTATAGATTCTTTGAGAATGCACGGTTACAAAGTGCCGAAAGACGTTATTGTTACGGGTTTTGACGGCATTGACATGGAGAGATTTCACAATCCTAGGCTGACGACGGCTGTGCTGGACTACAAAACGCTTGCTAAAAAAGTTCTCGATTACATTGATGATATGTGCAGCGGCAGAGAGATACCGCAAGAGAGCACTGTTGACTTTATAAAGAGAATATCGGAGTCGTGCGGTTGCACTATGGAAGAAACGCCTGACAACTATCAGCTTGCTTCTCTTTGGAAAGAAGTGAGCTGCGACCTTGGTTTCAGCGATGAGGTAACAAGAATGAGCTCGTCTTTGCAGCTGAAAGGCTCGTTTGACAAGATACTGAGTTCTATCGGCGATTTCTTCAACCACATATACACGCAGCACCTTTGGGTATGCTTGTTCTCAGACTATGTTACGGGGCTTTCGGACGATGTGAAATACTCTGAAAACACTATAACAGACACGGTATATTCTGCGCTTGAAAAGCACGGCGAGGGCAACATCTTTACATTTGCTGACAAGACCTTCCCTCTTGCGGACGTTATACCCGAGAAAAAGTACGGCGACAAGGAGTTTAGGCACGTTACTGTTTTTCCGCTGCACTACAACGATGTTGTTTACGGCTATGTGGCTGCCGACACGGAGATAGAGCACATCAATATGTTTCAGCTGAGGGCGCTTAGTATGCACCTTGGTTTTGTATGCGAGAGAATATCGAATTTCAAGTACATGGAGGCTATAAACAAGCACCTTGAAAAGACGAGCTTTTATGACAGCATGACGGGGCTTATGAGCAGAAACGGTTACTACTCTCTTACCAAAAAGATGATAGAGCCGCAGCTCAGTCAGAACAAGTTCCTTGTTATAATCTCGGCAGATCTTGACAATCTGAAGGACATAAATGACAAGTTTGGTCACGCCTGCGGTGACAAGGCTATAAAAATAGTTGCTGATGCGCTATATCAGTACATAGGCAAAGACGGCATTGCGGCGCGTTTCGGCGGTGACGAATTTGTGGGGCTGAGGCTGTTTGATGAATCACCCGACAGCTTTGTACAGAAATTCTCGGAAGGCTTTTCGTGCACTATTGCGGACATGGTGGAGGAGAACGATCTGGAATACAATGTATCGGCAAGCTTTGGTATAATATCGCTGCTGACGAAAAACCTGCCTTCGCTTGAAGAGGGCATAAAGAGCGCAGACGTTCTGATGTACGCACAGAAACGTGCGAAAAAGCGCGCAGGAAGGTCTACGGGGCCGTATTGATAAATAACAAACAAAGGGTTGCATAAAAATTATGAAAGACCTTAAACCTATTATCGCCAAGAACATAAGCGTTTTGCGGCAAGGCATGGGTATGACGCAGCTGGAGCTTTCGGAAAGGCTGCATTACTCTGACAAAGCGATCTCGAAATGGGAGCGCGGCGAGTCGATACCCGATGTTATTGTGCTGAAAGAAATTGCTGATATTTTCGGCGTTACGCTGGACTATCTGGTACAGTCGGAGCACTCATCTCCGCCGAAGCCCACCACCCTGCCCCCCGAGCAGAAAAAGCGCAATCACGGTTTTATTGCAGGCATGGGCGTTATGCTGGTATGGTTCGTGGCGGCGTTCGTATATTTTATAATAGACACCGTTTCAAAGGGCGCGCTGCCCTCGTGGATAAGCTTTGTATACGCAGTGCCTGTTTCAATGATAGTATGGCTGGTATTTAACTCGGCATGGTTCAATGCGCGGCGAAATTTTCTGATAGTATCACTGCTTGTGTGGTCGCTGCTGGCGGCGGTATATGTTCACCTGCTTGCCGTGGGGCACAACATATGGAAGTTGTTCATATTCGGAGCGATAGGGCAAGTGATAATAATTTTATGGTCGCGGCTTAGTTACAAGTCAAAAGAGCCTGCGGCTGAAAACAAAAAGTAAATAATAAGAGCAGTTCGCTTAAAACGGACTGCTCTTTTTGCATACATAAATATATTATTATTATTCGCTGTCGCCGAACATGGATATCTGGTCGGGATCTTCTATATCTTTTGCGAACGGGCCTGCGGCAGGTATGCTCTTTACTACGAATTTTGAATACTTTTCGGCTGTAGCACTGTCTACCGCATAGGCTTTTTCAACTGTCGCTTTGGCTTTGAGCGTCATAGCGGCAACGCCTATGGTACTGCGCGAAGACTTAGGCAGCATAAGCGCGGTATCAAAGATCATCATTCTGCCGTTTGTACTGCGCATGAGCAGATAGCCGTTTTCCTCCACATACACAAGCGCCACAAGTTTTGACTTATCGGAATATGCGTTAGTCAGCTTTTTGCGGTTGGTCTTGGTCTCATAGGCGCTGAGGGGCACTTTTGCGACCTTGCCGTTCTCAAACACGAACAGCAGGTAGCCTTTATAGTCTGTAGTCGGCACAAGCGCAAAGAAGCTCTCGCCGTCGTCAAAGCCGAGTTTTGCAGGCACATAGTCGCCCAGCGCGCTTGCCTTTGTATCTTCAAACTGCGATGCGCGCGACTTGTACACAGTTGCTTTATCGGTAAAGAACAAAAGCTCGGTCTTGTTGGTGGAATCAAACTCGGAGAGCATTTCGTCTCCCTCTTTGAGTTTATGCGCGCCGCTCATTCTCAGCGACTGCGGTGTTATCTTCTTGAAATAGCCGCTCTTTGTTATAAATATCCTGCACTGATAGTCGGGGGTATCGTCAACCTCTTCTTCCGCATCTTCTTCGACAGAATATATAAACTGCGTTCTGCGCTCCTGACCGTACTTGGCGGCGACATCTTTAAGCTCTGAAATAATTACGTTTTTAACTCGTCTGTCGCTGCCCAGAATATCTTCAAGGTCTGATATTTCGTCAAGCAGGTCTTGTATATCTTTTGTGCGGTTGAGGATATACTCGCGGTTGAGGTGGCGCAGCTTTATTTCTGCAACATACTCAGCCTGAATTTTATCAATGCCGAAGCCTACCATAAGGTTGGGAACAACATCTGCCTCATTCTCGGTATTGCGGACTATTTTTACCGCTTTATCTATATCGAGAAGTATTTTTTCAAGACCTTGCAGAAGGTGCAGCTTATCTTTCTTTTTATCGAGGTCATACTGCGTTCTGCGCTTTACGCAGCCCATGCGAAATTTTACCCACTCTCTGATTATCTCGTAAACGCCCATTACCTTGGGGTAGCCGTCTACAAGAATATTGAAATTGCAGGCATAGGTATCCTGAAGCGGTGTCATTCTGAACAGCTTTTGCATGAGCTTTTCGGGGTCGGTGCCGCGTTTTAAGTCTATTGCAATATGCAGACCCTTCAGGTCGGTTTCATCGCGGATATATGATATTTCTTTTATCTTGCCTGCCTTTACCAGCGCGGCAATTTTTTCTATGATAACTTCAATTGTAGTGGTCGGGGGTATCTGCGTTACGTCTATACAATTTGCAGACTTATCGTAAGAATACTTTGCTCTGAATCTCAGCGATCCCCTGCCCGTTTTATAGATGTTGTCAAGCTCGCTCTCGTCGTATATCATATAAGCGCCGCCGGCAAAGTCGGGCCCTTTGAGGGTTTCAAGCGCGTTATGGTTTGGGTCTCGCATAAGAGCAATGGTAGTTTCGCAAACCTCGGCGAGGTTGAAAGAGCACACCTGCGATGCCATTGCCACGCCTATGCCTACATTTGCATTTACAAGAATAGACGGGAACGTTGCAGGAAAGAGGGTGGGCTCTTCCATAGTGTTGTCATAGTTGGGAACGAAATCAACTGTGTTTTTGTCAATATCTTTAAAAAGCTCGGCGCATATGGGCTCCAGCTTTACCTCTGTATAACGGGAGGCGGCATAAGCCATATCACGCGAATACGCTTTGCCGAAGTTGCCCTTTGAATCTACATAAGGGTGCAGCAGCGTTTCGTTGCCTCGCGCGAGGCGCACCATTGTTTCATATATAGATGCATCGCCGTGGGGGTTTAGCTGCATTGTTCTGCCGACTGCATTTGCAGATTTTATTCTTGCGCCCTGCAAAAGCCCCATTTTATACATGGTATAAAGCAGCTTTCTGTGCGAGGGCTTGAAGCCGTCTATCTCGGGGAATGAGCGCGAAACGTTCACGCTGACGGCATACGGCATATAGTTCTTTTCAAGCGTTACCGGTATGCGCTCCTCTACTATCTGTCCTGCGCCCTTTATATAGCCGCTTATCTTAGGTACTGCGGTCTCTTTTTCGGGCTGTTTTTTCTTTCTTGCCATTTATGTTTTCTGCCTTTCGATCGTTATGATATATCAGCCATTTCAAGGTAGTCTTTGCCGTTGATAGCTATGAAATCTTTTCTGCCCTGCAAATTATCGCCCAGCAGCATATCGAACATATACTCTGTAAAATCGGCTTCATCGGGCACTATCTGTATAAGTCGGCGCGTAGCAGGGTCCATCGTGGTGAGAGCCATCATCTCCGGCTCGTTCTCGCCAAGACCTTTCGAGCGCTGAATGGTATACTTCTCGTCGCCTATTATCTGCATAATCTCAGCTTTTTCCCTGTCGTCATAAGCAAAATAGGTCTGCTCTTTGGTGGTTATCTCATAAAGCGGCGATTCTGCTATATAAACATACCCTTTTTCGATAAGCGTCGGGGTGAGCCTGTAAAGCATGGTAAGTATCAGCGTGCGTATCTGAAAGCCGTCAACATCGGCATCGGTACAGATTATTATCTTGTTCCAGCGCAGGTTATCAAGCGAGAAACTGGAAAGCTCTTTGTTGGACTTTGATTTTACCTCAACGCCGCAGCCTAAAACTTTAAGCAGGTCGGTTATTATATCGCTTTTGAATATTCTGTCGTAGTCTACTTTAAGGCAGTTGAGTATCTTGCCCCTTACAGGCATAACCGCCTGAAATTCGGCGTTTCTTGCCATTTTTACAGAGCCCAGCGCCGAGTCGCCCTCAACTATATAAAGCTCTCTTTGAGAGACGTCTTTCGAGCGGCAGTCAACAAACTTCTGAACCATGTTTGAAAGGTCTATCTGCTTTGAGAGGGTGTTTTTTATATTCTGCCTTGCGGTATCTGCTCTTTCGCGGCTGCGCTTGTTTATTATTACCTGCTCGGCGATCTTCACCGCCTCGTCGGGGTTTTCTATAAAGTACACTTCAAGCTGGTGTTTGAGAAAGTCTGTCATGCACTCTTGAATAAACTTGTTGGTGACGGCTTTCTTGGTCTGGTTGGCGTATGAAGTCATCGTTGAAAAAGAGCTTGAAACGAGCACAAGGCAGTCCTCTATATCTACAAACTTTATCGGGGCTTCGTTTTTAAGATACTTGCCGTTTTGTTTGAGATAGTTGTCTATCTGGTAGCGGAAAGCATTTTTTACCGCATCGGCAGGTGCGCCGCCATGTTCAAGAAAGCTTGAATTATGGTAGTATTCGCACATTTTTACCTTGTTTGAAAAGGTAAAGGCGATATTCAGCTTTACTTTATAGTCGTCCATATCGGCTCTGTCTCTGCCGACCCTCTGGGCATCGCAGCTGTAAATGGAAGTCAGTGCGCTGTCGCCTGCTATTTCTTTTACATAGTCGGTTATGCCGTTTTCATAAAGAAATATCTGCTCTTCAAAACTGCCGTTTTCTTTCTGATAGCGGAAAACAAACTTCACACGCGGATTTACGACTGCCTGACGTTTGAGCATTTCTTCAAAGTATTCTTTGGGAATAGCTATATCGGTAAAAACGTCAAGGTCGGGCTTCCAGCGGTGCTTAGTGCCCGTTTTTTTAGAGCCCGTTTCCTCTTTTTTAAGCTTGCCTACGGGCTTGCCTTTTTCAAAGTGCATATCATAGCGGCAGCCGTCGCGGTTTACGGTAACGTCCATATATTCGGAAGAATACTGCGTTGCGCACGCGCCCAGACCATTAAGG
>CANRPG010000100.1 GCA_947632425.1 uncultured Clostridia bacterium
GGTGAATTGAAAAACAGTTCGGTGAACTGTTTTTCAAGAGGAAAATCCCTGCAAGAGAGGGATTTTCCTTTGAGAAGTTATCGCTCTCTTTCCGCGTTCTCTCAGAGAACGCCAAACGAAATGAAAAAATCTTATAAAACAAATCTATAAATTATAAATATTCTCACCCACTATCCGTCCAACAAGAGTGCGCTGTCAGAATATTCTTCCAGCTGCGCGTGGGGTGGGGCGTGGTTTTTGGTGTGGATAAGGAATAGGGAGCGCACAAAAACATTAGCATACTCAAAATGAGAAGTAACCCGAAGTACAGAGGGAGTTAAATACGCTCCTGCGCCGCGCGTAAGCGCAAATAATACTCAAAATATAAAACAACGCTCAAACGTCGCCTTACCAACTTCTTGCCTCTTGCCTCTTATTCTCTTGCCTCTATAAAAATAATACCACGTCCCGACGTAGATGTCAAGACGTGATAAGCACAATATATTGTATCTGACCTTGCGTAATTTGCACAAAATGCACAATATCAGAGCTTTGAGTAACCGTAGCTGTTGATAAGCGCATCGACCTTTACGCCGTTTTTGCACATGGGGCAGCTGTCGGCAGAGTAGTTCTCATATTTCGGCAGGTCGCCGGGCGTGAAAATAGAATGCACCTCAACGTCGTGCGACTGGTCAATAGCCGAGAAAATAGCCGCTATGCCTGCCAGCTGACCGTTGTAGTATTTCAGGCAGTCTACAGTTCTTGAAATGGTCTTGCCCGTGGAGGCTGACGAAATAAGCACTACCACCTGCTTGCCCCATATGAGTTTCTGCGTATTATCGCGGAAAATCAGCTGGTTGTTCGCATTCAGCTCGGGGGTAACTACCTTGATGTCAGAGCCGCTGTTTATGCCTGCGTTTGAAAGCTCTCTCGCCAAAAATGCGCCGATGACCTCGGTGCCCTCAAGGCAGATGATAGTTTCAATGTGCGTTGAGCTGTAGCCCGACGCAAGCTCCTCGGCGGCTGCTTTTGCCATCTGCGAGCTTGTCTTTATCGAGGTCATATCGACATAATAGTTTACGTGCGAGTGGTTTGTGGCGAAGTGACCGGGTATTACGCCTATTTTAATGTTCCTGTTTTTGCGTGATGTTATTTCCTGAAGCCTGTTTTCCATATGGTTTATCCTCCTGTGCGAAACATAATTATTAGTAATAGTATACCACTTTTTCGCCGTTTGTTCAATATGCAATAGTCATAAAAATTTCACCGCTTTTTTGACAAGCTGCAAAGGCTGTTGACGTTTTCGCAAAAAAGTATTATACTATTATAAACGAATGTAAACGGGGTGTATGCATGGGCTTATTCGATATATTTAAAAAAGGCAGACAAAACGGCAAATGCAACAAAGTCAAAGTACCTGCCTTTGTAAAGCAAAGCGGCGTTAAGTGCAAAGAATTCAGCTTTGAGGCTGTTAAAACGGAAGTTTTAGATGCTATGGTAGAGGGCAAACCGGAGCTGATACCCACTCTTACGCCTTCAAATTACTATGCTTCAAAGGCGAGTTACCTGCTTGCGAGGGTGTATTATCTGCCCGATTATTCTAAAATAATGATAAACATAACTTACTATGTTGCAGACCAGCCGCGGCACACTACCATATACCGCGAAATATCTTACGACATTATGAAGAAGATATGCGAGAGGTTCGGGCAGTATATTTAAGTTTTACGGCGTTTTCTTACATACTCAAAAATTGCGTATACCAAAACCGCGCAGAGCGTGCCTATAAAAGCGCCGACTATGACGTCAGACAGCCAGTGCACTGTAAAATAGACTCTTGAAAAACCTACAATAAAAGCGAAGGCAAGCGCTGGTATGCCTATGTTTTTCTTCTTTAAGAATATTGACACCGCGCAGGCGAACGATGCACAGGTATGGCTGGAGGGGAATGAGTACCCCGACGGCGCGGAAATAAGCAGTTTTATATCATCGCGCATGATAAATGGGCGATCGCGGCACACTATAAATTTAAGGGCGTACTCAGAGAGCATGAACGCGCAGAAAAGCGACACCGCATACACAATGCCGAAGCGGCGCGTGGGTCTGTATATAAGCAGAAAAAGCCCTATGGCTATCCACAAAATGCCCTTCTCGGTGGCATAGGTGACTATTTTAAGAAGCGGTGTTAAAATGCCGTTTTGAATGCCCAGCATAAAGTCGGCGGCGGCGTTGTCTGCTTTTATAATAAAGTCGTACATAAAACTTTGCCTTTCGTGAATTTGTAGTATATATATTTTAACACATACGCATTTTAATTTCAACAGAATTTTTTGTAAAGGGTGAAACTTTTGCTTAGCCTTATAAGATACTTGAAAAACAACAAGGCGCAGTCCGTCATAGCGCCGCTTTTTAAGTTGACGGAAGCTATTTTTGAACTTTTGGTGCCGCTTATTATGGCAGACATAATAGACATAGGCGTTGCAAATGCCGACAGCGGCTATATTTTAAAGCGCGCGGTGGTGCTTGTGGCGCTTGGCGTGCTGGGGCTTGCGTGCTCTTTAACTGCGCAGTATTTTGCGGCGGTGGCGGCTTTCGGGTTTGGAACATCTCTGCGAAAAGACCTATATCGGCACATATGTTCGCTTTCTTTCAGCGAGATAGACAAAAGCGGCACAAGCACGCTTATAAACCGAATGATAAGCGACACGGCGCTGGCTCAGGACGGCGTGAACCGCTTTTTGCGCCTGTTCATGCGCTCGCCGTTTATAGTGGTGGGTGCGCTTATAATGTCGATGACGATAAGCGTTAAACTCACGCTGATATTTGTGGCGGCAGTGCCTGCTCTCTCGCTTGTTATATACATTATAATGCGCGCTGACCTGCCCAGATACAAGCTGATACAGCAAAAGCTTGACGGCGTTATGCTCTCGGTGCGTGAAAATCTTTCGGGCGCGAGGGTGATAAGGGCGTTCTCTGCGCAGGAGAGAGAAAAAGAGCAGTTTTACAGCAAAACGCAGTCGCTTAAAAAGTCGCAGATAGAAGTGGGCAAGATAGCCGCGCTTTTGAACCCTCTGACTTATATTATAGTATACATTGCGATAATTGCGATAATCTGGCAGGGCGGCATTAGCGTGAACTTAGGCGGCATAAAGCAGGGGCAGCTTATTGCACTTATAAGCTACATGACGCAGATACTGTTCGCTTTGATAGCGTTTGCAGACCTGATAATTTTTGTTACAAAGGGCAACGCATCAGCGGCGAGGATATCGGATCTTCTCAGCGTTAAGCCTTCTGTAGAAGAAACCGCCGCGGCAGATGTTACGCCTGTAGAAAACGCCCCTGCGATATGCTTTGAAAACGTAAGTTTTGCATATTCGCAGACGGAGGAAAAATCACTCAGCGGCATAAGTTTTACGCTGAATTACGGGCAGACCATGGGCATTATAGGCGGCACGGGCTCGGGCAAATCTACGCTGGTAAATCTTATCCCTCGCTTTTATGATGCTACGCAGGGCAGTATAAAAATAGACGGCGTTGACGTTAAAGAATACCCGTTCAAACAGCTGAGAGGCAAGATAGGCATTGTGCCGCAAAAGGCTGTGCTTTTCAGCGGTACGGTACGCAGCAATATGCGGTGGGGCAATGAAAATGCCACCGATGAAGAGATCTGGCAGGCGCTTGAAACGGCGCAGGCTAAAGATTTTATAGAGCAAAAGAGCGGCAAACTTGACGAGCAGGTGTTGCAGGGCGGCAAGAATTTTTCGGGCGGACAAAAACAGCGGCTTACGATTGCAAGGGCTCTTGTCGGCTCGCCCAAAATACTGATACTGGACGACTCTGCCTCGGCGCTCGATATGGCAACAGATGCGCTCCTTCGCCGAGCTATAGCGCAGACGGGCAAGAATAGGGCGACTGTTATAGTATCGCAGAGGGCAAGCGCGGTAAAAAACTGCGACATTATAATGGTGCTCGATGACGGCGAATGTGTGGGTCTTGGCACGCACGAGGAGCTTATGCATACCTGCGAGGTATACGAGGAGATATGCCTCTCTCAGCTTTCCTCCGAAAAAATGGGAGGTGAGAGCGCATGAGCAGTGAAAAGATACCCGTAAATCAGCGGTCGGGCACTCTGAAGCGGCTTTTGAAATATGTAAGACCGCACATAGGCTTGCTGGCACTCTCGGTAGTGTGCGCGGCGGCAACGGTGATATGCACTCTGTATGCGCCGCTGCTTATAGGTGATGCGGTAGACTGCATTGTTGACAAAGGCAACGTTGATTTTGGCAGGATAAAAGAGATAGCGCTCGTTCTTGCGATAGTTGTAGCGGTGGGAGCTGTGCTTCAATGGGTGGCATCATACTGCTCAAACAGAGCGGCTTATTCTGTCATACGCACGATACGCGATGAATGCTTTGCGAAGATAGAAAAACTGCCTCTTAAAACTATTGACGGCACATCGCACGGGGATATAGTAAGCAGGATAATTGCAGATGCTGAAACTGTGTGCGACGGTCTTTTGCTGGGATTTTCGCAGCTTTTTACGGGCGTTGTAACTATTTTTGCTACGATAGGTTTCATGCTTTCTATAGATCTGAAAATTACCGTGGTGGTAGTGCTTTTAACGCCGCTTTCGCTGTTTGTGGCAAGGTTTATTGCAGGCAGAACGTTCAGGCTTTTTAAAGATCAGACCGTGGTGCGCGGCGAGATGACAGGGTATGTAAATGAAGAACTGAGCGGCATAAAGGTGATAAAGGCATTCTCTCGCGAGGAAAAAACGCTGGAGGGCTTTGACGACATAAACAGGCGTTACAGAAAAGTTGGCGTAAAGGCGCTGTTTTACTCGTCGCTGGTAAACCCCACAACGCGCTTTATAAACGGTCTTGTGTATGCAGGGGTAGGTATATTCGGGGCGTTTTCGGCTATTGCAGGCGGCATAACCATAGGTCAGCTTTCATGCTTTTTGAGCTATGCTAACCAGTACACAAAGCCGTTCAACGAAATTTCCGGCGTTATTACAGAGCTTCAAAGCGCAGTAGCAGGTGCGCAGAGGCTTTTTGAAATGATAGATCTGCCTCAGCAGCCGCCCGACAGCGAAAACGCTGTTACACTTCAATACGCTGACGGCAGGGTGGAAATTGACAATGTAAGTTTTTCATATACGCCAAATCAAAAGCTTATAGAAAACTTCAATTTGTCGGTAAAAAGCGGTCAGAGGGTAGCTATCGTTGGCCCTACAGGCTGCGGCAAGACTACGCTTATAAATCTGCTGATGAGGTTTTACGACTGCGACAGCGGCGAGATACGCGTTTGCGGCATACCGGTAAAGGACATAAAACTTGACAGCCTTCGCGCAAATTACGGCATGGTATTGCAGGAAACGTGGCTCAAGACCGCTTCGGTAAAAGAAAACATTGCCTACGGCTGCCCCGATGCTGCAGATGAAGAGATAGTGGCGGCTGCAAAGGCTGCACACTGCCACAGCATAATAAAGCGTCTGCCGATGGGCTATGACACTGTGCTGAGCGACGACGGCGCGCTCTCGCAGGGCGAAAAACAGCTTTTGTGCATTGCAAGGGTCATGCTTCGCCTGCCGCCTATGCTGATACTTGACGAGGCGACTTCTTCAATAGACACGCGCACAGAGATACGCATACAGCGCAATTTTGAAAAGATGATGAAGGGCAGAACGTCTTTCATAGTGGCGCACAGGCTTTCGACCATAAGAGAGGCTGACGTTATTTTAGTAATGCGTGACGGCAACATCATAGAGCAGGGAACGCACGGAGAGCTGCTGGGCAAAAACGGCTTTTACGCGCAGCTTTACAACAGCCAGTTCGCTGCCGAAGAATAACAGAGAGGAGGGCGGCAAATGCTGAAAAACTATCTTGCGCTGAGCCACTTTGAGCGCATACTGCTGACGGTGGGGCTTTTGTCGCTCGCCGCGGCGCTTATGAATATTCTGATAGAAAAGCTTGACCGCGTTGACAGGGGCGTAAGGCGGCACAGCAGTTCATCACTTAAAAACATAATCTTTATGAGCGGCATAAGCTTGTTTTCGCTGCTGACACTTTTTCTTATTGCAAAGGGCGTGGCGTGGTATATGGCGTACCCTGCATCGGTTCTGGTAACGCTTTTATACGCTCTGTTGGCGGTGGTTTTTTTCGGTACGCCCAAAAAGCCGAAGTTTCCGCAGCGCGACAACAGGGTGACTATCGGTCACATAGGGCTGGTGTATAAAACGGTATACCCCAACGACAGCCGCGGCTGCGTGAGCGTTGACGTATTCGGCAGCACGTTTGACAGCTTTGCTATTTCGGCGACAGATGAAGAAATACCGATAGGCACGCGCGTGAAGATAATCGACACCGACGGCGATCTTCTGGTATGCTCGGCGGAGAAAGAAAAAGAGGAGGATAAAAAATAGGCTCATTTTACTTTTGTTGATAATGAGATATATTGAAATATTTGCGCTTACGCGCAGCCTGCTGGAGCTTAGTGTCTTGTCGGCTTTAGCCTCCAAGCCACAATGAAAGAATTACTTAGCCGCCGAAAGTGTGGCGGCTATTTCAGAATATGCTCGAAAGCTCGCATATTCTGAAACCGTAATTCTTTTGCATAGTCCGTTCAGAGCAAATTGCGCATATCTAAAAATCCCTCGCCGCCATAAACGGTCGGCGGCGCACACTTTGCGGTGTGACGGGCTTTTTTCATTCACCGCCCCACAAAAGTTGCCTTGTCAAAACGGAAAAGTTTTCGGTCAAGCCTTTTTCAAAAGGCTTGCGGGGCGTGGGGCAGAGCCCCACAAAACACAGCGTGCGCGCCGCTGCTAGAGGTTAGAAGTTAGATGTTAGAGGTTAGAAATGGTTTTGCGAATTTTGCGCGTGCTTGCCATTCCTGCGGTTTAGAAAGAGGCAAGAAGCAAGAAATTTGGACTTATCTGTACTGCGAATATTCCGCAGTACATTTCAAGTCTAGTTCCCGCACTACTGACCTCCGTTGCCTTGCAAACAAAACCTATGCGTATTTCGCTATTTAGCCTTATTCTCAAAGGCACGAAGTTCCGAGCGAAGAGGTCTCGAATTTTCACCAAGGCGCAGCGCGTGGTCGTAGGTGTGGGTAAGGAATGAGGAGCTCGAGGGGAAAACCTTAGGGTAGGGAGTGGAGCGCGCGC
>CANRPG010000101.1 GCA_947632425.1 uncultured Clostridia bacterium
CGAGTGCCGAAACTGGACTATTCGGGCGGTTGTTTCCCTTTTACCCTCAGTCTGAGGAAGAAAGGGGGATATGTATATGGATATTGCTACAGCAGTATTACTTATAATAATTCTTGTTTTAATAAACGAGATTATTAAGAACATACATAAAAAATAACCGCAGGCTACCAAATCTGACGGTTATTTTGACTTGATGATGGGAAGCAACCGCTTAGTCAAAGCCGGCACTCCTTTTTCTATATATATTATACACCACTCAAAACGATTTGTCAAGTGTTTTATTGACAAACAAAAGCGAAATATGTTATAATAAGTACAGTGCCGAAACTGGACTATTCGGGCGGTTGTTTCCCTCATACACTAGCGTTGCGGTTTGCGTATGCAGACCGACTACATAGGAAGGGAGGGGATAGCATGGAAGTGCTTTATGTAATTCTGGCTATAGTTCTTTCCTTGGTCTTTGTGGTGCTCTTTGCGATCATCAACGAGATCATAAAGAACATAAAAAAATAACCGCAGCTCACCAAATCTGACGGTTATTTTCAACTGTTAATTCGGGAAGCAACCGCTTAGTCTAAGCCGGCACTTCCTTTTTCTATATATATTATACACCACCCAAAACGATTTGTCAAGTGTTTTATTGACAAACAAAGACGAAATATGTTATAATAAGTACAGTGCCGAAACTGGACTATTCGGGCGGTTGTTTCCCTTTACCCTCAGTCTGAGGAAGAAAGGGGGTATGTATATGGATATTGCTACGGCAGTATTGCTTATAATAATTCTCGCGTTGATAAACGAGATTATTAAGAACATACATAAAAAATAACCGCATGCCTCTTCCAAAGTAATGCGGTTATCTTAATCGTATAACTGGGGAGCAACCGCTTAGTCAAAGCCGGCACTTCCTTTTTCTATATATATTATACACCACCCAAAACGATTTGTCAAGCACTTTTATTGACAAACAAATACGAAATATGTTATAATATATACAGTGCCGAAACTGGACTATTCGGGCGGTTGTTTCCCCAACCCCTATATGACTTGATTGCAAGTCAATACATAGGAGAGAGGGGTGATGTACATGCAAGTTGCTATTTTAGCTCTTACATTATTGATATTAGTCGTAATCGATGAAATCATTAAGCACATTAAAAAATAACCGCAGGGCTCTAATCTGACGGTTATTTTTAACTATCATTGAAGGGAGCAACCGCTTAGTCTAAGCCGGCACTTCCTTTTTCTATATATATTATACACCACCCAAAACGATTTGTCAAGCACTTTATTGACAAACAAAAGCGAAATATGTTATAATAAGTACAGTGCCGGTGAAATACGAAAACGGTAGCGGCTATTCTCCCGTATTCTCCTCTGTCAGAGGCAGAAGGGAGGTGAGTTTAATGGACTATTTGACATTAATACTCATAATTATTATTCTGTATTACATAGATAATATCACGAATAATAGAAAATAACCGCTAGCTTCCAAACGAACGGTTATTTTGCATAAATAATTCACTTTGGGAGACAGCCGCTATCGTACTAGCCGGCACCCCTTTTTTCTATTTATATTATACACCACCCAAAACGATTTGTCAAGTGTTTTATTGATAAACTGTCCGCCTTGACATTTACCGACAAAATATGATATAATATACTTGTGCCGGTAAGGTGCGAAACGGAAAGCGGTTATGCTCCCTCTTGATCCTAAGTCCAGACTTCGGTTTGAATACATAGGAGTGGGAGGTGATATTTGTGAGTATTATTGATATTCTTGTATTAGTATTATTCATAGTAATTCTCGTTTGTATAAACGAAATTATAAAAAATATCAAAAAGAAATAGCCGCCAGCCCTGAGAAAGTGGCGGTTATTCTAACTGAAACTTTATTTGGGAGCTAACCGCTATCGTACATAGCCGGCACTCCTTTTTCTATATATATTATACACCACCCAAAACGATTTGTCAAGTACTTTTATTGACAAACAAAGACGAAATATGTTATAATAAGTACAGTGCCGAAACTGGACTATTCGGAGCGGTTGTTTCCTCTGCTCGCATTCAACTTGAGTATCGTGCTACATAGTAGTGACGAAATACAAGCGCGAAAGGAGGATGATAGACATGGACATACTTTATGTAGTTCTGGCTATTATTCTTTCACTGGTCTTTGCTGTGATCTTTGCGATCATAAGCGAGATCATAAAGAATATAAAAAAATAACCGCAGGCTACCAAATCTGACGGTTATTTTGACTTGATGATGGGAAGCAACCGCTTAGTCAAAGCCGGCACTCCTTTTTCTATATATATTATACACCACCCAAAGCGATTTGTCAAGCACTTTTATTGACAAACAAAATATGTTTGTCGATTGATACCATATTTATAATAACACATTTCGTCATTGTGTGCCAACCACTTGAAAAACTGTGCGGAATGGTGTATAATAGTATCAGAAATATACGGAAAGGGTGATAAGATTGACATTCAGACGACCTGCCGCTGTAGCGCTTTGCATTGTAACTGCGCTGTTTTCGCTTTCAGCGTGCAAAGGCGGCGGCGATGACGATTCTTCCGCAGTTACTACCACTGCTCCCAGCACGGACGGCGTGCCGCCTGTAGTGCAGGAACAGGCAACATATAGTTTTCCGCAGTTTTTTGTTGACAATAAAGACAACATCTCTCTTTACAGCAATCTTGTGTATAACAGCTTTGACTCGCAGACTGCAAATGCGGCGGTTGAGCAGCAGCCGTTCACATCGCTTACTTGCGAGACATCGTTTCTTGACGGGCAGTATTACAGCTATATCACGGGCGACAAAAAAGGCATAGTCAGCGCGGACGGCAATATAATGCTGTCGGCGGCGTATACGGAAATATCGCTGGTGAGACCCGATACCTTTCTGCTTGTTACCGACAACGGCAGCGAAAGCTATGCGATAATTGAAGAAAGCGGCGTTGTTACACCCGTTGCAGAGGGCGAGACGATTTGGTTCGAGACAGAAACGCCGGTTCAGATAAAAAGCAGCGACGACAACGACAACACCACCTACTACCTTGAATCTGCAAGAGGAAAGACCGTTTATAACACCTACTGGGACTACCTCGAGCCGATAAGCCTTGATATTGCCTCAACTGCGGCGTTCAGCGCATATTCCGGCGACGAATACTATTATATAGTGTTCGATAAGTATTATAATTATAAGGTGTATGAGGGCTCTTATGCCACGGTGGAAGTGTTCATCGGCGGTCAGTATGGCAACTGCTTTATACTAAGCAGCGAGCACCTCAATCAGATAAGTACCATGATAGACAGCTTCGGCACGGTTCTCGGCACAGTATCATCGCCCAGCGACCCGTCGGCTGACTATGTGAAATTCGTGTTCGGAAATACTAAGTCGGAGGTCACCATTTCTTCAAGCGGCTTTTGCTATACCGAAGAGATAAACCCCGAGGACGGCATGAGCCATAAGTATTTCACAATTGTTGATAAACTCTGCTTTGCCGACGTGATAGACTGGATAGACAAGGAACTCTCACAAGAATATGTTATAAAATAATGCTGATCATCGGAGCGTATTGCCTGCGCTTCGATGATTTTTTTATTTTTTTAGAAAATCTTTCAAAACCCCTTGCTAAATTTTTAAATCCATAGTATAATAAAATATGTATGGAGCGTTGGCGGCAAGCTGCCGTGCGCTCAAAAAGACGAATGGAGGATAAGGAAATATGTCTGATACTGCAAATAAAAGACTGACATATTTGTTTGATAACGGCGAATATACGGAACTTGGCGTGCTTGCTAAGTCAAGCGGCGTTATCACTGCCTACGGAACTGTTGAGGGCAGCCCCGTGTATGCGTTTTCACAGGACGTCAGCGTAAATTCGGGCGCTGTAGGCAAGGCGCAGGCAGAAAAAATAGCGAGAGTTTATGAACTTGCGCTCAGAACGGGCGTGCCCGTCGTTGGTATATATGATTCGTGCGGAGCGGATCTCAGCGACGGTTTTGCGGCTCTGGACGCATACGGCGAACTGCTGGCGAGGGTATCTAACCTATCGGGCGTTGTGCCGCAGATCTCCGTGGCGGCAGGCGTTTGCGCAGGCTGCAGCGCAATGATGGCGGCAGGCGCTGATATAGTTATTGCCGCAGAAGATGCCGCGATATTTACATCGCCCAACAGCAAGGTAAGCTCTCTTGCAGAAAATGCCGCAAAGAACGGCGTTGTGTCTGTCGTTGCGGAAAACGACGAGCAGGCGATAAAGAAAGCGAGAGAACTGGTGGCAAAGCTTCCGCAGAACAACCTCTCTCCGCTGCCTATGTATGAGTATGAGGAAAGCGGCGCACCGTTTGGAAATAACGCAGAGGAGCAGGCAAAAGCTATATGCGATGCCGACAGCGTTACCGTGCTTGGCAAGGAATGCGGCAAATGCGCGTTCACTGCGCTTGCATCTATAGGCGGCTCGACCGTTGGCGTGTGCGGCACCGATATGCAGGAAGGAAAACTTACCGCCGCCGACTGCGGTAAGATAGCAAGATTTGTAAGGCTCTGTGATGCGTTTGCTATGCCCGTTGTCACCCTTGTGAATACAGAAGGCTTTGACAGCAGCGAGGAAGCGGAAGAATCGGGCGCTGTGAAGAATATGGCAATGCTTGCACATTCTTATGCAGAGGCTACCACGGTAAAGCTTTCTGTAATTACCGGAAAAGCATACGGAACTGCCTTTATAGCTCTTGCAGGCAAAAACGCCAACGCAGATGTTACTTTCGCTTTGCCAAATGCCGTAATATCTCCCGTAGATCCGCTTGCGGCAGTAGAGATAATGCAGCATGACGCTCTCAAAGGCGCCGACGATACCGAGGCTAAGAGAAAAGAGCTTGCAGCTGAGTATGCAGAAAAATATGCAAGCGCGCAAAAGGCAGCCGAAAACGGCAGCGCAGAGCTTGTTGAAGATGCATCGCTGCTTCGTGATGCGCTTATAAACGCACTTGATATGATGTCGGGCAAGCGCATTTCAACACTGCCTAAAAAGCACAGCAACATACCAATGTAATTGTGATGGAGGAATAAGCAATGAAAAGATATAACATAACAGTAAACGGAACGGCTTATGACGTTGAAGTAGAAGAAATAACCGACGGCGCGCAGGTCGCAGCTCCCGCAGCAGCACCTAAAGCAGCCCCCAAGGCAGCGCCCAAAGCTGCCCCCGTTGCAGACGGCACAAAGATAACCGCGCCTATGCCCGGCATGATACTCGATGTAAAAGTAGCGGTGGGCGATACCGTTACAAAGGGTCAGGCAATGTTCGTGCTTGAAGCTATGAAAATGGAAAACGACGTTAACGCAGTTTGTGACGGCAAAGTGCTCAGCGTGAATATCGCAAAGGGTACTTCTGTTGAAACAGGCACAGTGCTGGCTGTTATCGGCTGATAAACTTTTCTGAAAGGATCGCTTTATATGGCTAAACTTAAAATAACCGAGACGGTGCTTCGTGATGCGCACCAGTCGCTTATTGCAACAAGAATGCCTATCGAGGATATGCTTCCTGCGCTTTCGGCAATGGATAAGATAGGTTTCTACTCTGCTGAAGTGTGGGGCGGAGCAACGTTTGACTCATGCATAAGATTTTTGGGTGAAGACCCGTGGGAAAGACTGCGTATCATTCGCAAAGAGATGCCCAACACCAAGCTGCAAATGCTCTTCCGCGGTCAGAATATGCTCGGCTACCGCCACTATGCTGATGACCTTGTTGAGTATTTCGTGCAGAAGTCTATCGCTAACGGCATTGATATTATCAGAATATTCGATGCGCTGAATGATATAAGAAACCTCGAGACCGCTATCAAGGCGGCTAAAAAGGAACAGGGTCACGCGCAGGTGGCTATATCTTATACCACGGGCGAAGTGTTCACCGAGGAATACTATATAAACTATGCAAAGGCTATTGAAAACGCAGGCGCGGATTCTATATGTATAAAAGATATGGCTGCACTGCTAACACCTTACGAGACAGGCAGACTTGTAAAGGCTCTTAAAGAGGCGGTTAAAATACCCATACAGCTGCATACACACTTTACCTCGGGTCTTGCAGATATGTGCATAATGCAGGCGGTAGAAGCTGGCGTTGACATCGTTGATACCGCTATGTCGCCGCTCGCGCTGGGTACGTCTCACGCACCTACAGAGTCTATAGTCGCAGCTTTCAAGGGTACTGAATATGATACGGGTCTTGACCTCGTTGCCCTTAATGAGCTGAGAGGCTATTTCATGGGACTGCGAAAGAAATATATAGACAGCGGTCTGCTTGACCCCTCTATGCTTACCACAGATACAAACGCGCTTTTGTATCAAGTGCCCGGCGGTATGCTTTCAAACCTGCTTTCTCAGCTGAAACAGGCAGGCAAGGAGGATCAGCTTGAAGAAGTTCTTGCCGAAGTGCCCAGAGTGCGCAAAGATTCGGGCTTCCCTCCGCTGGTTACGCCCACTTCGCAGATAGTCGGCACGCAGGCGGTGTTCAATATAATCACAGGCGAGAGATACAAGACAGTCACCAAAGAGTTCAAAGGTCTTGTAAAAGGCGAGTACGGCAAAACGCCCGTCGAGATAAGCGAGGAGTTCAAAAAGAAGATCCTCGGCGACGAAGAAGCAATAACCTGCCGCCCTGCCGACCTCTTGCAGCCCGAGTTTGAGAAGATGAAGCTCGAGTGCGCCGAGTGGTGCCAGCAGGAGGAGGACATACTCACCTATGCGATGTTCCCGAAAGTTGCGCCGAAGTTCTTCGAGCAGAGAAGAAACAAGCGTTTTGGCATAGACAGCCACGCTGACGTGGCGAATAAGGTAGTTCCCATATAAGTAGGCAATCGCGCTTACGCGCAGCGCAGGAGCTTAGTGTCTTGTCGGCTTTAGCCTCCAAGCCACTTGAAAGAATTACTTCGGCGACTTTTATTGGGTCGCCGATTTTGCACAGTGCGTTTATTATCAAAAGCTGTAATCCCTGTCAAGAAAGGAAAAGTTTTCGATTGACCCTTTTTCAAAAGGGTCATAGGGTCGAGGGGCAACGCCCCCGTCGCCGTCCGCAGACGGC
>CANRPG010000102.1 GCA_947632425.1 uncultured Clostridia bacterium
ATGCGGTCGATATAAGCTCACCGTTTTCATTTTCATAACAAACTATATATCCACTGCCGTAACCCGTAATATCCCCGTCCTTGCCAAACTGCTCGCTCTCAGTAGAGGTGTTGTCCGTTCCTGAAGTATCGGCAGGGGCGGTGGTGGTCAGATCACCCACTTTAAGGGTACTGCTATCGTCCTTGCCTGCACAGGCGGTCATGCACAGCGCGAGGGTCAATGCTGTTAAGAATGATAATGCTTTTTTCATTTTCTTTTCCTCCTGAAATTTTAATATATATCATATCGCTGTGTGCGATACAACTGCTGTGGCTTAATTCTTCCATGTTTCGCCGTCAAAGCGCCTTACCCAAAGGTCGCTCCCGTCGCTGCGTACAGATATCAAAACGTTATACGGCTCGTATGTTTCCCTGTCTACCGCGCTTTGGGTGAAGAAGAATATCCTGTCGCAGAAGTCTGAATATCCTATGCCGATAATTCTGTTTTCACCATCGTAGACCATAGTTTCTTCGCCGCTTGCAATGTCATGGCAGATTATGATGCTTTCATCGGCGCGCGGTGTATAAAACACCTTGCCGTCTTTGATAGCACACGAATCGATATAAAAACCTTTCGCTATCTGTTTTGGGTTTTTAAAGTCCAGGTCGGCTGAGTAAAGCTCGTGACCGCCGTCAACATAGGTCACATAATACAGCACGCCGTCCTGTATCGTAATGCCATATACATGATCGCCCAGCTTTGTGATCTTGCCGCTTTCAAGATCTAAAACATAAAGCTCCTCATACCTGCTGACAAAATACATTTTACCATTATAAACAGTACTTGCTCTTGCCCCATATTCCGTTGAATAATCAATGGTTTTCACTTCTTCAAAAGTGTTTCTGTCAAGCAGCGTAACGTGCCCGGGCCCGTACAGATAGATATAGTCATCATATACTATAAAGTACGTTATATAATATTTTTTATATGATTCACTGAACTCTTTGTAGTAGTTTTCTTCATCTTCGCTGCAGTAGGTATTTTCATACAACACCTTTGTTTCGCCGTCTTTGGTCTGAAGAAGTTTATTCTCTTCGGTATGCCAAAGCGCATCGCCGACCGGTCTTACATTTTCCCAAGGAGAGTTGTTTATACAATTTGGGAAAAGATTTGGATCATGCGTGCAGCCTGCTACATCACACAGCGGTATAGCCTCGCCTGTTTGCAGATCTACTTTTATGTACCCCATATCGCCCATGAACCAGTATATATACGCATACTTGTCGCTCATTGCCATAGCGCCGCCCTGCTGTCCGTAATTTATGTGATCCCCTATGACAGAATTAAGCGGCTGCGACTCTTGCTCGATCTCCTCCAAAAGCGCACTGTCAACTATCTCACCTGCTGAGTTTTCTTCAAAGTAGGTCTCTTTCTCCTTGCTTTGGCAGGCGGTCATGCCGAGCGTGATGGTCAATGCGGTCAACAGAGATAAAGCTTTTTTCATAGTATCATATCCTTTCTGAATACATATTTCGCCCCAAATCGGCAAAATTTAAGTTTTCACTAATAAGTACACAAGTTACACAGGAAATGTTACAAGGAATTTCAAAATTTTTTCAATTTGTATGGTTGCACAATATATTAGCGCAACTTTTGTGAACAGTATACAAAAATATAGTATCATATTCTTCCTGAATACATATCTCGCCACAAATCGGCAAAATTTAAGTTTTCACTAATAAGTACACAAGTTACACACAAAATGTTACACGGATCTAGAAAAATATTATAATTTGTAGGAATGCACAAAATTTCCACTGACTTTTGTAAGCAATATACAAAAATCAGTATTTTATGGCGCAAAAAAAGCAGCCCCATTCAGGACTGCTGTACTATATTAAATATTAAATGTGTTAAGCTATAACTCTGTTTCTGCCCGTTTGCTTGGCGGTATAGAGTTTTTCATCTGCGACTTTGATATTATCCTCAGCCGAGAGCGCAAGGTCAAGCTCGGTACAGCCGAAGCTCATGGTCATTTTTATCTCCGTACCCTCAAACACGCAGACGGAATCCATGATAGTCTGTCTTATCTTTTCAGCAGCGGCGGCGGCATCTTCAAGAGAGGCATCGGACAGCAGAACTATAAATTCCTCGCCGCCCCAGCGGTACACGCCGTCACAGCTTCTTATACTGCTGCTAAGTATTGAAGAAACGTGCCGCAGAGCCTCGTCTCCTGCGTTATGACCGTATGTATCGTTGATCTTCTTAAAAAAGTCTATATCGCAGATGAATGCCGCAAGAGAGAGCCTGCGCTGGTCTTCTTCGAGGTCAAAGCCGTTGTCATCAAGTTTATTTATTGCCTGAAAAACGCCGATAAATTCGCCTTTGCAGTTTGATATAGGCATTACCATGATAGATCTGGTGACATAGCCCGTTTTTTTGTCAACTTCTGAATTGAAATCGGGGCAGTTATAAGGGTCGTTGGTGACGATAGCCTTTTTCATAGAAAGCGCTTTGCCCACAAGCCCTGTATTCTCGGGGATTGTTATTCTGTCCTCGCCCACCGCGGCGGTAGTCCACATCTCGTGCTTGTCTTTATCCCACTTCCAGAAACTTGCTCTGTCGGCGTTGACAATAACACTGCCCAGCTCGGTTATCAGTCTGAATATCTCGGAGTGGTTGTTCTTGGCGTTGTTATCGGTAGTACACATCTGCGAATAGAGGCTGTGTGTAATATCAAAGATGCGCTGAGGGACTCCCCAGCTGTTATAGCGATGGATATTATGTTTTTCGGAAACAGCGATGAGGCGAGAGACGAGACTTTGCGTGCATCGTGCGAGAAGAACGGTAACGTTGTGGCAGGCACTTACATAAACTACAAGACTGATGCTGACGGCAAGGGATACATTGACCACTTCAGCATTGAAAGCGTTGAACAGCCGTTTTTGCAGACTACTGCGAGACGGGCTTTGTTAATGTTTCGCCCGATGATGACGGCATTGTGCGCTCAGTGATGATGTCTGACAGTGATGACAGCGGTGAAGATGTATATCAGAGTTTTTCTTCTGTGATATATTCAAAATACTGCGAAAAGACGGAGGAAATCGCAAACACTCTCTCGCTTGACGAAAGCGGCAGAATGTGGATAAACTATGCAGGCAAGCCGGGCGACTATGAGTACATATCGTTCGTTGACGTTATAGAGGGCAAAGTCGACCCGCGCATTTTCAGCGGCTGCGTTGTGTTTGCAGGCGCATATGCGGCAGGTATGCAGGATCAGTATTCTGTGCCAAACAGCTCGGCGCAGATGTTCGGTGTTGAGATACACGCGAACATTTTGCAGTGCATGATAGATGACAGAATGCCTCTGCCTGTTTCAAGGCTTACAGCGGCTCTCATAAGCGCGGCTGCGACTGATGAACGAGGCGGACACATGAGCAGTTTTCTTATAATACCCGAGCTTGCAAATATTAAAGAGCATCTGGCTCTGGCTGAAAAATACAGTCTGGGGTTTGAATACAATGACTATTTTTTACCAAAAATGCTAGATGATGAGGCGCGGCTGCAACATACTATAGAAGAATACAAAAAGTATTCTCTGCCCGACTACTGCACCTGCCACGGTGACTTTTTCGATGTGCTGGTATTCAGCGAGGACAGGCTGATTCGCGAGATAGCAGACAAGCGCATAAGGCAGAGCATTGACACGGCGAGAAAAGCAGGCGCAAAGGCGGTAGTTTTTCACACAAATTACGAGCCTGCACTGACGGCTGATTCGTATATAAAAAACTGGACGGACTGCAACGAGGAATACTTTGGCGGCATACTTAAAGAAAACCCCGACATGAACATTTATATTGAAAATATGTTTGACCGCTCGCCTTATATGCTGAAAGGGCTGAGCGAGAGGCTTATAAAATACGGCAATTTCGGCGTATGTTTTGACTACGCTCACGCGATGTCGTTCGGCAGGGGCACGGATATTGACGATTGGGTGAAGGCTTTAGCGCCATACATAAAACATATGCACATAAACGACAACGACCTTGAAAACGACCTGCACATGGCGATAGGTGACGGAAAGATAGACTGGAACAGATTTGCAGGATACTATGAAAAATATTTCTATAAAAGCACGATACTTATTGAGGTATCGGGTATAGAAAAACAGCGAAGATCTGCCGAATTTTTAGAATATTTGAGACTGCTTGGCTGACACACTGCACGGAGGCACATTTTATGAAAACACTTGCTGCGCTTACATTAAAAGCGAAAATAATCATTGCTGCGGCATCCGCGGCGGTAGTTGCCGCGGGTACTGTAGGTACTGTTATGCTTCTGAACAACAAGGAAGAATCATACAGAGTTGTAAAAGTATTTGAAACACAGGGTCAGTACAACACCGTTGACAGGGGCACTTCGGGCACACTGGACGCATACAGCGGAATGAATCTGCAAAACGGTGATGTTGTTACCACGGGCGTGGACAGCAATATGCGCATATCTCTTGACGGGGATAAGTACATTCTTATAGATCACAACAGCGAAGTGCAGCTTGTTGCAGAAAGCACCGCCAAGGACAGCAAGACTGTTATTGAGCTGAAAAAAGGCGAGATACTCAACGAGATAACAGAGCCGCTTTCGGAAAACTCAACATACGAAGTAAACACCCCGAAAGCTACCATGGCGGTAAGGGGCACGAGTTTTTATGTGCAGACGGAAGAGACTGATAATGGCAGCTACATGACCGACCTGGAAGTTGTTCACAGAAAAGTTGCTGTCTGGCTATATGATGAAAACGGCAACAAAAAAGGTGATGAGGTTTACGTTTCAGAGGGCTACAAGGTAACTATTGTTATAGACCCGAACGAAAGCAGCGAAAACACGCCAGATGTTGACGGCAACGCATATTTTGTATATCGCACCGATGACGGCGGTTTTATAGAGTGCAAAGACATCGACCCTGCGCCTTACAAGACGGATTTCAGCCTGATGCCAGACCTTGTTAAGCAGACCGCGCTTGCCTCTGATGACAGCGGACTTTTAAAGCTGGATGTCGAGATAGAAAAAATACTCAGGGGCGAAGAAGTGTCCGAAACAACAACTACCGCTCCTACAGAAACAAGCGAAACAGAAAACAGCACGGAGACATCGGAAATTTCAGAAACTACACCTGAGACGACGACGGTCGCCGATGAGACTTCTGCGCCCGAATCGTCGGTTGTGACCGAGATGCCTTCGGTGACGACAGATGCACCTGTTGCAATACCGTCCGAAACGACAGTTCCGCAGGAAGCAGCGCCGACCGAGAGCGAGACCACGGTGCCTTCGGTAACTACCGCGCCGCCCGAGAATGTGACGACGACGGAAACTTCTTCTGAAACGACAACAACTACTACAACAACTACCACGACGACTACTGCCGAGCCCGAGCCGGAAGTTGCAACGGTTCTGTTTGCTGACCGCAGCGGAAATATAGTTGAGCAGAAGGAAGTTGAGGTAGGCGAAAGCATAGGCGCGCTGCCAGCAGTGCCGACGGTTGAAGGTCACACAGGAAAATGGACGGTTGACGGTGAGGAGATCACGGCTGATTATGTGGTAATGGGCGATGTTACTGTTTTGGCGGTTTACACTGCAAATAAGTATACAGTTACGTTTGAAACCGAAGCAAGCGGAGTTACCATGCCTGAGGCAGTAACTGCTGAGTACGGCTCTGAAATAACGCTCCCTGCCCTGCCGACTAAGACAGGTTACACGGGTGTATGGGAGATCAACGGCAAAACAGTTACGGGTAAGTATGCGGTTACTGATGATGTGACTGTTACTGCGGTTTACACGATCAACAAGTACACTGTTACTTTCGAGAGTGCGGAAGATGTTCTGCTTCCGGAAGATATGGAACTGGAGTATAATACTCTCCTGCTGAGCGAACTGCCTGATGTACCTGCTAAGTTCGGTTACACCGGTGAATGGCAGATCAGTGGAAAGGCTGTTGCTGATGATTACAGGGTTACAGGTAATGTAACGGTTACTGCGGTTTATACGATAAATACTTACACTGTATCGTTCGTAACTGACGAACAGGGCGTGACTATGCCTGCGAATATAGAGCTTGAATTTAATACTCTGCTTTCAAGTAAACTACCGGAAGTGCCCGAAAAGACAGGCTACACGGGTGAATGGCAGATTGGCGGAAAGGCTGTTGCTGATGATTACAAGGTAACCGGAAATGTGACGGTTACGGCGGTGTACACGATAAACGAGTATACCGTGACATTCACGAGTGAAGAAGACGTTAAACTTCCTGAGGAGCAGAAGGTCAAGTATAATGAAACATTTACCCTGCCGAAAGTTCCTGAGAAGGAAGGTTATACAGGCAAGTGGATTGTTAACGATGAAGAAGTTACGGGTACATACACTGTTACAGATAATGTAACTATTACTGCGGTTTATACGATCAACAAGTTTACTGTTGCTTTCGAGAGCGCGGAAGATGTTCTGCTGCCGGAAAATATGGAACTGGAGTATAATACTCTCCTGCTGGGCGAACTGCCTGATGTACCTGCTAAGTTCGGTTACACCGGTGAATGGCAGATCAGTGGAAAGGCTGTTGCTGATGATTACAGGGTTACAGGTAATGTGACAGTTACTGCGGTGTATACGATCAACAAGTATACTGTAACATTTGCAACTGACGAACAGGGCGTGACTATGCCTGCGAATATAGAGCTTGAATTTAATACTCTGCTCAAAGATGAGTTACCTGCCGTGCCTACAAAGACCGGTTATACAGGCGAGTGGCAGATAGGAGGTAAAGCTATTGCTGATGATTACAAGGTTACAGGAAATATTACTGTTACGGCGGTGTATACTATAAACGAGTATACCGTGACATTCACGAGTGAAGAAGACGTTAAACTTCCTGAGGAGCAGAAGGTTAAGTATAATGAAACACTGACTTTGCCTGATGTGCCGACTAAGACGGGCTACACAGGCAAATGGGTTGTTGACGGTGAAGAAGTTTCGGGTACATACACTGTTACAGATGATGTGACTGTTTCGGCTGTGTATACTATCAATAAA
>CANRPG010000103.1 GCA_947632425.1 uncultured Clostridia bacterium
CGCTCGTAGCTCAGTTGGATAGAGCGTCAGACTCCGACTCTGAAGGCCGCTGGTTCGACTCCAGTCGGGCGCACCAGGCAGCGTGAATCGCTGCCACACATTGACCGCCACAAGTGTCGGTCAAGTGCCGAAAAAATCCCTCGCCGCCAAAAACGGTCGGCGGCGCATACCTTGCGGTATGACGGGCTTTTTTCCTTTTCTATCATCACTCTGTGCGTAAATTGTTGTACACATTTACTGCTTTATGGCGGTCAAGTGCCGAAAAGCCTCGTCCCTAGCACACTCAAAGAAAGAGCAACTGGCAGAATATTCTTCCATCGACCTATGGGTGGGCGTGTGCTTAGGA
The DNA here is from genome assembly GCA_947632425.1 of uncultured Clostridia bacterium. Lineage (GTDB taxonomy): Bacteria > Bacillota > Clostridia > Oscillospirales > Ruminococcaceae > UBA7477. The sequence goes on from CANRPG010000103.1 coordinate 347, forward strand.
GAATAGTGAAGTTGTTTTCTTGCTTCTAATAGCGCATACCTTGCGGTATGACGGGATTTTTCCTTTTCTATCATCACTTTGTGTAAATAATTGTACACTAATATAAAATTGTCGGGGCGTTTATGTTAAGCATTCTGACTTTTGGCTATTTACTTCTTAAATCTGAAAACTTCAAAAACCGACAAACCTTAGGAGCGATGAATTTTGTCTTTGGTCGTTGACTTCGACTTGCGGAAAATCGAATACTTATACACCACGCGCTGTTTTATAGAAAGAAATCTGCGCGGCGGTCTTATCAAGCTGTCGCGAAAGCCCAAAAGCTGCGCTGACGACTACGCTTGCATACGTTTTGACGGAGCGATGAAAAAGGGCGTAAAATACACTCTTGACGTTTCTTTCAGGGTAAAGACGAAGTCGCACCACATGGACTTTTTCCTTCTTACGCAGGACAGGCAGGTAATACACAAAATAGGCGAATATTCTATAAAAAAGAGCGATAAAAACAGCTTTGCACACTTTAAGGCGGATTTTGTTCCCGACATTGACGGATACGCGCTTATAGGCATACGCGGAGGGCTGCTTTACGGGCCGTTGAATTTTATCATAATAAGCGCGCTGTCTGTAAAAGAGGCGGTATCAGAAGCTGATATTTTAAGGCAGCGGCTCGATGCTGTGAACGCAAACATTGACAGGCTGAAACGCTTGGTGGAGGGCGTGAGGAACGACGTAAACATAAACTATCAGAGAGAGCAGTTCATTCACTGGAACGAATCGAGGAAGTATGGCGAGACAACCATCGATGCAAAGAAAAGGTTTTTCTCGTCGCTGCATACAGAGGACGAAAAAATGCGCATTATGCAAAGGGCTGCCTCTGTGCTGCTGAGGGAATTTGACAGGGTATGCAGAAAGCATGAAATAGCATACTGGCTGGATTTCGGAACGCTTTTGGGAGCGGTTCGTCACAAAGGATTTATACCCTGGGACGATGACATCGACGTTGGTATGCTGAGGAAAGACATAGCGTGTCTGGAAGAGGCCGTGCAGGGCGAGAACACGTTTATAAAGGTAACACAGCACTACTGCGCGGACAGATTTACCAACAATGTTGTGCGTATAAGATACCTCGATGATGACGTAAAAGTGTTTGTTGATATATTCATACACGACCTTGTTGAAACGGACGATATGCAGGCAAAGTGGGAGCAGGTGAAGAAATACCGCAGGCTTTTCAGCGATGAGATGCTGAAATTCAAGCACGTTGACGACACACCCGGTCTTAACAGGGAAGAGCGGCTGAAAATTTACGATCCGCAGCACAACAGGATAATAACAGAGCGGCGCGATGAATACAACAAGATACTCGGCGTAAAAGAAAGCAGCGGCAGCGCCGTTATATGGGGAATAGACAACTTCGACTGTTTTGCAGCGAAAAATGGCGGCATACAAACTTATGAAAGAATCTTTCCGCTTACACAGATCGAATTTGACGGCACGATGTACCTGGCTCCGAACATGATATACGAAAGGCTGACAGAATTTTATGGCGATATATATTCTTTGCCGAGGGATATGGTCGGTCACACTCACGTTGCAAGAACGGATACGCAGTATATGAAATGTCTTGAAGCTTTAGAAAAATATGAAAACATGAAATGTTGACAAGGCATAAGTTTTGTGATAAAATATATAAAGAATTTAACAAAGGGGTAGTAGCATGTCAATACAGCCGTTTCAGTACAATTCACCTACGCTTAATTATAAGTACACTTCAAACTGCTTTACAGAAAGCTATCACAGGGGCGTTATAAAGCTTTCGCGCAAGCCTAAAACAGAGGCGAACGACTACGCCTGCCTTACGCTCGTGTGCCCTCTCAAACGAGGCATAAACTACACGCTGACGGTATCTTTCAAGATAAAAACGGCATCGCACCATATTGATTTCTGCCTGCTGAGCGGCGACAGAAAGCGCATACAGAAAATAGGCGAATACAGCATTTCAAAAGACGACGCGAGAAGGTGGACTTCGTTTTCGGTAAACTTTAAGCCCAACGCTGACGGGTATATTTACTTCGGATTCAGGGGCGGATTGCTTTACGGGCTGGGCAATTTTATCATGATAGATGCTCTGCACATTTACGAAAGCGCAGATTCATCGCCGCGAATGAGCGCGCAGTTTGATTCGCTGAAAAAGCTGATAAACGACAATTACAAACGCGAGCAGTTCATACACTGGAATGAGATGAAGGCGGAGGGGGAGACATCTCTCGATGCTAAAAAACGTTTCTTTATGTCGCTCAAAACAGAGGACGAGATCATGCTTGCTTTGCAGAAGTCGCTGACGGTGCTTCTCGAGGAGTTTGGCAGGATATGCAGAGAAAATGACATAGACTACTGGCTGGACTTCGGCACGCTGCTAGGGGCGGTAAGGCATGGGGGATTTATCCCGTGGGATGATGATATTGACGTCGGCATGATACGCAAGGATGTTGACAAGCTGGAAAAAGTCCTGGAAAACTGCGACACATTTATAAAGCTTGACAAATACTACTGCATTGACCGCGACACCTGCAACATTGTAAGAATAGTTTTCAAGGAAGAGAATATCAAAGCTTTTGTAGATATTTTTCTGTACGATTTTGTGGACAGCTCAGACCCTGCTGCAACGACGGCAAAGCAGAGAGAAATAAGGGCGCATTTCAGCGACGATATGCTTAAATACAAGTGTGTAAATAATGACCCGACTTTGTCATACTGGGAAAACCGCCGCATTTTTGATAAAGACACAATTGCGCTGATAGACGGCGAAGTTGCAAGGCTTAACGACGAGTTGGGCGTTACCGCTGACAAAGGCTCGCATATAATGTGGTCGATAGATAATGTTTCGGTATATGCGGAAAAGCCCGGCTGTGTTGTGCCGTATGACAGGGTATTTCCGTTGAAAAAACTTGTGTTTGACGGCGTTGAGTACAGCGCTCCCAACGACTGGGAAACGAAGCTTTTTGAAAGATACGGAGACATATTTACCTTCCCTGCGGATATGAATCACCGCCATGTTCCGCGCACCGATGAGCAATTTCAAAAATGCCTTTACGTCGTGAACAAATACTATAAAAAGTAGCATAAATAAAGACCGATGTTTTATACACCGGTCTTTTTGTTAGCTTTTAAGTACAAATTGTGTACATTCTTTTACCCACTTATCTCTGCTTTGCGGTGAGAAGCCATGACCCTCGCCGGGGTATTTTATAAGTGAGGCATTTTTAAAATACTTCGTCAGTTTTTCCGAATAGCTTATGTCAACAACGCTGTCGGCAGTGCCGTGGGCGATAAGCGCCTTGCCGCCAAAGCTTTGCATTCTTTCAAACACATCATACTGCGGAAGGTCATCTATATACTTCTGCGAAATTTCCATGCCCATCACCTGTGTGCAACTGTACAAATGTTTACCCTGCCAGTCATCGGGTATGCAAAACGCAGGATACAAAAGTGCAAGAGCGCAAAACATCTTCGGCGCATTTGCAGCCGCCAGTGCAGACACAAATCCGCCCTGACTTTCGCCATACAGAACAATACGTTTGAAGCCTTTTTCTTCTAAACTTTCGGCAACTTTCATAAGATCCTGCACTTCGGTAGCAACGCTCATATCCTTCGATCCTCCGCTGCTTTTTGAGAAAAGCGAACCTCCGCGAAAATCGTAGCAAACGGCATAAACGCCGCAGTTTGCAAAAGCAAAAGCAACATCGGCAAGCTTATCATGCGAGGAATTGAACCCATGCGAAAGTATGGCAGCGGTGTCGGAATTGGCAGTCGGCTCAAAAGTTTTTGAGTATATAAAGCCGTCGCCTACGGGCAGGCGGTTTTCTTTAACTGTAACATTATTCATACTTCACGAAAGGTCTTTCAAACTGCGCGGTAACGTTTCCCACCGCGTAAAGAGCAAGCACAGTGCCTGTAAAACCGCTTGAAACTTCGCTGCTGAGATACTTTGTTTTTCCGCTGCCGAGCTCGGTTAGCGTATCGCCCTGACGTACCGAGAAACTGTACAAATAATTGTTCCCTTGCAAAATAAGTTCGGTAGGCATTTTTGAAACATCACCTATTTTAACACTATTATCAATATGCTTTATGCCGCCTATGTTCAGCCTGAGTATCGCGCTGAAACCGCCCTCATCTTTAACTATCGCGGCTTCGTAATGCTCGTCCTCGCACATAAATGCTGTTATACCAGCCTCGCCGCTGCCGTCAAAAGCCGTAACAGAAGCGCGCATTTCAAACACAAAATCGCGCTGGTGCATACCCACAAATGTGGGCGAAGCGACGTCATCGAGCGTTTTTTCGCAGCCCGTCAGGCGAATGCTATCTTTTGAAAAGCTGTAATTATCCATGTTCGGTATGCGCAGAAAACGGCGGTCAACTTCTTCAAAAGTGTACAGTTTATTACTCTGCTGTGCAAAGTCGCCGGGCATTTCAAAACACTCATCGCAAACGCCGTTGTTGCCGGCTTCGATCCAGCCGTCGCTGTTAATGCTCGCAGGCACGAGAAAAACCTCTCTGCCAAGGTTGTGGTAGGGCATCCACGGGTGTATCTGCCGAAAACCAAGGCAGACGATGTGCCAGCCGCCCTGCTTGTCATCTATCAGGTCGCCGTGACCTATGCCCTGAATGATGCATGGGGCTTTGTCGCGGTTGGTGAGAATGGGCTGGCGCGGGCTGTTTTCAAACGGCCCCCACGGCGAGCGTGAGCGCGCGAGGGTGATCATGTGCCCGTACTCGGTGCCGCCCTCAGCCGCCATAAGGTAGTAGTATTCGCCGATGTGGTACATATGCGGACTTTCGAGATACCTGCCGCCGCTGCCGTTCCAGATGCACTTGCTTTCTGTCAGTTTTCTGCCGCTTTCGATGTCTATCTCGCACTGTATTATGCCCTCTCTGCCGCTGTCGTCGGTGCCGTTCGAGATGAAGTACACCTTGCCTTCGTCAAACAAAAGCGAGGGGTCAATGCCGCCCTGATCGACGGTCACGGGGTCGCTCCATGCGCCGTAAATATCATCGGTATACACGTAAAAATTGCGGTTTGTGGTGTTGTTGTTCGTCACCATATAGAACCTGCCGCCGTGGCAGCGAATCGTAGGTGCGAACACGCCGCCCGAGCTGTTCACGCCCTCCAGCTCGACCTGTTCTTTCCGCGTGAGCACATAGCCTATCTGCGACCAGTTTACAAGGTCGCTGCTCTCAAAAAGCGCCACCCCGGGGAAGTACTGAAATGTTGAACTTACAAGAAAATATTTTCCGTGCTTCTCGCTGCAGCACACGCTGGGGTCGGGGAAAAAGCCTTTTATAACGGGATTTTTGTATATCATGTCAGACTCCTTTCATGCCGTCGGGCTAAGAAAATTCTTTTATTTAAGTATAGCACATCACGCGGCGTAAGTCAATCGCCTTGACAAGAATCGACAAGATGTGGTATAATGATTACAGCATCGGCTTATATGACTACGGTAGCGGTTGTTTCCCTATACCTTGTAACAGATTTGTTCTGAATTACATATAGGTAGGGGGTGATATTTATGGGTATAGCAAGTATTGCTCTGACCATAGTGCTTCTCGTTGTAATAAATGAGATCATTAAAAATATCAAGAAAAAATAACCGCAAGCCTCCAAAACTGTGCGGTTATTCATAATAACTAGCAGGGAGACAACCGCTTAGTCTAAGCCGGTGCTCCTTTTTCTATTTATATTATACACCAAAGAAATTTATTTGTCAAGAACTAATTTATTGACAAGCCATAATAAAACGTGATATAATTAACGCAAGCATATATGATATAACATTCTGAAAAGGATATATAATATTATCAAGGAGAGAATTATGAAAGACGGTTTTATAAAGGTCGCGGCGTGCACGCCGAAAATAAAGGTCGCGGACGTTGACTGCAACGTATCTCAGATAAAAAAGCAGATAAAAGACTGCGCGGCAAAGGGTGTCAAACTTGCGGTATTCCCCGAGCTTTGCCTTACGGGGTACACCTGTCAGGATCTGTTCTTTCAGGACGCGCTGCTAAATAAGGCGCAGGAGGGTCTGGGCAAGATAAAAAAAGTCTCAAAAGGGCTTGACATGATGATAGCTGTGGGACTTCCCGTAAAGGCGAAAGGCAAGATATACAACTGCGCCGCCATTTTGCTTGACGGCAGGATAGAGGCGCTTATACCGAAAACGCATCTGCCCAACTACGGCGAGTTTTACGAGGCGCGCCACTTTGCTCCGTACACGGGCGACAATGAGTGGATAGACCTGCCGTTTGCGGGTGAGACAGACGTATTTATAGGACAAATGGTCTTTCAATGCAAGCAGTTGCCGCAGCTGAAGATAGGCTTTGAGATATGCGAGGACTTGTGGGTGGCTGACCCTGTATCAAACTATCTTGCAAAGGCGAGCGCGACTGTAATATGCAACCTTTCCGCTTCAAATGAGACTATAGGCAAAGAGCAGTACCGCAGGCAGCTTGTGGCGAACCAGTCGGCGCGGCTGGCGGCAGGGTATATATACGCCTCGGCAGGGGACGGCGAAAGC
>CANRPG010000104.1 GCA_947632425.1 uncultured Clostridia bacterium
ATCTCGCGCGTATTCAACGCAGAAACGCTGATAGTCGGCTTCGGCGCGGGCGCGATAGGCATAATAGTCACGGTGCTGCTGAATATTCCGATAAACATCATAATAAAGCACATTACCGACATCGGCGGACTTTCAAAGCTGCCGTTTGTGGGCGGCGCGGCGCTTGTGATGATCTCTATGCTGCTGACGCTTATTGCAGGGCTTATACCCTCTCGCTTTGCGGCGAAGAAAGACCCTGTTATTGCACTGCGGACAGAATAGCAGATACGCAAAAAATAAAAGCCATGGGATTTTCCGTGGCTTTTTTGTTGTGCATATTATATGATATTATCTTATAAATTTATCTGTTTCATTGCTGCTGAAATATGCTGCGCTGCCCTCTGTCATGAAATAAACTATACCTGTCACAGCATCAACATATATCGTGTTTTCCATCATTCTGGCGCTCTCTGCCGGTGCGTATGTTGAAAAGCACCAACATGGCATAGCCTGATGAATACTGCCGTCCTCATCGCCAAACTTATATATCATAGCATAATTGAACGAGATCTCATCTATCGCAAGTTCATACTCCGGTGCAAACAGTTCGCTTATCTTGTCGCAAGCCGTTTGCAATGATATATATTTGTCTTCTTCACGCTTTGTCGCATTTGTTACAGGGTAGCCGCCTACAGATAACACCCGTTTGAAACAATTGCTTTCGCATATTTCTATATACATCATCGGCTGCCGAAAAATATAATCACCGTTGTCGTCCTCTGTAACGTTTTGCTCAGCCCCACTGCTGAAGAACGGCACACCCTCATATAACTTGTAAAAGTACACATCAAAATAATAGGGATTTCCGTTATCCTCATCATTTATTACACTTGTCTGATCACTGTTATGATCTTCTGTGTACTGGTATATATAAACATAAGCCGGCTTCATTTCACCGCCTAGGTATTTTGAATAGTTTTCTACCTCCTGCTGTGCCAGTTCTATTGCCTGCTTTTCGCTCATCTCGCCGTCAATAGTCCTGTACATTTTATCGCTCGGCTGCTGACCAAGATCTAAGCGCGTTATTTTTCTTATGACATATGGCATTTTCGGCACATCAGGCGAATTATAATACATTTGCATAGTTCCGTTATCGTCAAAAACCGAAAAACCGTAAGAAGTAAAATAATACTCATCTAAAGTGGTTTTGTCAAGAAAATTTATTGTAGCTCCTACCTTATCAAAACTCGGTTTGCCGTCAGGCAGCTCTTTCTGATAATCGTCACAGTAAAAAATCGTTGACATATCAACACCATTTTGCTTTAACGACGACAAAACCTTTTGCCCTATTTCATAGCAAAGTGTAATACATTCTTCTTCGGTGTAATTAGCATTTTTCTGCCACTTTATATCATAAAGTTCAGTAAACTGCGGCATATTCAGTACGGCGTGCGAAAGGTCAAGATTATCATACTTTTTATCAGGTATGACCGACTTTTTAAGTTGCTCTAAGGTCACATATTCTGTTTCGGTCAAACGCTTATTTTCGCCTATTTTTACAACTGCCAGAACAGTTGCTGTTATAGCCAAAGCCACTAAAAGCGCGGCGGTTATTATCAGTAGCCTTTTTTTCTTCTTGCTTAATGCCATTCAAAACACCTCAGTAAAAATTTTGTCGTAAATATAGCCGTTAATTTTATTATAGCATATGTTTTGCAGTGGTCAATTCTTATTTTGTAGAAATTTCCACCATAAATTTGTATAACATACACAGCAAAAAAGGCACGGAAAATTCCATGCCTTTATTTTTCTTTATTATTACTGCTGTTCCTGATTGCCAGAAGCTGTGCTGTTATGCCTGTGAGCAGACCTGTGAACACCGAAAAAAGCGTTAACACGGCGAGGTAGGTAAACACATACGCAGAGCGGTAAAGCACCGCCGCGGCGCACAGCTGACCCACGCCGTGAAGCACTGCGCCCAGCACCCCTGCGAACCATACGTTTTGAAAGCGCGAGAGGCGCAGAAATACCGCCATTGCTATATACGCCAGCACACCGCCGCACAGCGAGTAGAAAAACGAAACCGCCTGCCCTGCGAAAATACTGCCGAGCATTATTCGCACCGCTAAGACAGCGAGAGCATCAAGGGGTGAAAAGGTACAGAGCATATAAAGTGTTATGACGTTGGAAAGACCGAGCTTCAGCCCCGGGACTGCTATGGGCAGGGGTATTTGCGCCTCGATAGTGAAAATGATAAGCGCAAATGCGGACATGAGCGCGAGCACGCACAGCCTTTGTGTTTTGCTGTTAAAGCTAAACCTGCGCATCTACAGCACCCCCGTTCTCGTCGCGGACGACTATCATCAGCCCATGCGGCACGCAGATAACAGGCATCATGCCGTCGCCGATAAAACCCGTTTTTACGCAGGTTTTGTCGGGGCAATCGGCGGAGGTAACGCCTATTTTGCCGCTGTGGACTTCTACTGTATTAGTACCTTCCTCGCAGGAAATTTCGATGGTATATGGGTCTTTGACTGCGTTTAAATCAATGGTATACAGCAGTTTGTCGTTCTGATAGATATATGCAATTTTATCGGTGTTTTTTCTGTTATATGAATAGTACGCCGCCGCGCCGCTAAGCAAAAGCAAAAGCAGTGTTACGGCGGCGAGTATTAGTAAACTAAGGTGTTTTTTCATGCGTGATAATTAAAATGCGCTTGCCTGCGATACGGGCGCGAATATCTTCTCTGCCTGATCGTTCGTCAGGTCGATGCCGAAAAGCTCTTTATAGTAGTCTTTGGTCTCCTGCGTGATGTCTATATCTTCAAACAACTCGGGGTAGGCAGTCTTGGCAAGCCACATCAGTGTTATAGGGGTATCTATACCTGCGGTGTAGGAGCGGTACATACCCAGCGGCATTTTGTATACCTGCTTATTCTTTACCGCCGAAATACCCGACCAGTCAAACGCGCCGACGGTATTATTATAGAGGTCGTCGGGCTGGGCGGAGTTGAAGTTGGTTATAAATATCATCGAGGGGTCCCACGCATAGACCTGCTCGAGGTCAACGGCTGTGGAATATGAAGTTTCCATTTCCTCGCCGACGTTTACAGCGCCTATGGCATCAGCCCACCACTGACCGAAAAACAGCTTGCCCGAGGTGGTTATGCTGCTCTCGCTGTACTGGAAAAGGAAGAAAACTCTTTCTTTTTCGCTTTCGGGGAGGTCTTTCACGCGCTGCTGAACCATGTCGTAAATTTCTGCGCTGTACTGTTTGGTGATCTCGGCTTTGTCGTTTTCGGGGAATATCTCGCTGAGGAGGGCTATCCAGTTATCGAGCGTTTCAATGGCGTTATACTGCCATTTTGCAGCCGATACCGCAACGCCTGGAATGTTTGCTTTGTCAAGCTCTTCTTTTATGCCCTCGGTCTCGGCGCTGTAGAAAACAACATCGGGCTCTAGTTTTATTACTTCTTCTATGTTTATTGTTGTGCCGTCTATAAAGCCTGTTTGGGCGTTTAGTATCTCGGGGTAAAGTTCGCTTAGCAGGCTGTTTTGCGCGGCTGTCATGCTGGGCTGGGCTATACCGACCAGTTTGTCGGCGCTGTCAAAAAATACAGAAAGCACCGAGGGCAGGGGGTATATATCGGCAACGACTATGCGCTCTATCTTCTTGGGGAGCGTCACAGTGTTGCCTGCGTGGTCGGTTATGGTGATGGTGTCGGTGTCTTCGCTGCTCTGTGCGGTTTTACTGCTTTCATCTGTAGCTGCCAAAGATGATGTTGTGTCGGAAACCCCAGCAGACTGTGAGGAGTCACTTGCTCCGCAGGCTGCTGCCGACAGGCAGAGTGCTGCACAAAGCGCACCTGCCAGAGCTTTTTTGATTTTTGTGATGATGTTCGTTTTCATAGTATTCACTCCTGTTATATATTGAATGGTATTTTGGTGACGAGATCGGGGGCTTGGGCGCTGAACATTCTGCCCGAAAAGCCCTCATGCGGAAGTGGGATAAAGTTTGTACAGTTTTGTGCTATCGGCTCATAGAGCGGATCGGCTATCAGTACATCGTAGTTTCTTGCTAAGTTACGCAGATTTTCTTCGCCGCGCGCGAGTGTGCCGCTTCTCAGAAGCTCTTTGTCAAACTCGGTGGGTATTGCAGCATCTGCGCCGAGAACGCTGGCAAGGCTCTCGCTGGTCACGCCCTCGCCGATGAGCAGAATTTTCTTATCTGCGCGAGTGTGTTTTTCATATGCTATGCGGCTTTCGCCGTCTTTGAAGCTTTGGCGAAGGGAAGAAATAATTGCTTCGTTCAGACCTTTAACAGGTCTGCCGATGATGTAGGGGATACCGTACTCTCGCTGCATGATTTTTGCGGCTTTGAGACCGCCATATGAAACTACAAGATTCGCCCACGCGGCTGACGAGCACATGATGCTGCGCAAACTGTCGCCCATTGCCCACACGCTTTGAACTGTTATGCCGCTTTCTTCAAGCATTGTGCGCATACTGCGGATCTGGGTGTAACAGTCCTCACCGGAAAAATCAAGCGGGGTAGCGCCCAGAATGTTGACGGTGGGCTCTTTGGTTTTTTCACGCGGCTTCATGTGGTGGGCGAACCGCTCCGCGAGGGAGGCGTAAGCCATTTCAACACCTGAAACATAGGTATTCATGCCGTTGGTGGCAAAGCCGAAAGTGGGCAGGGCTGTGCGGCGCTCTATCTCTTTCGCAACTGCCGCGAAGTCTGTGCCCGTCATCATCGGAATGGGCGTGCCTGCGACGGCGATGAACGAGGGCGAGAGCTGTTTGGCGGCATCGGTAACGTCGCTGATGAGCTTTTCGTCGTCACCCATTATCGCCTCTTGTTCCGTCAGCCCTGAGATGAAAATGAAGCTGTCGAAGTCGTACCAGCGCGGTTCATCGTGGGTGGAGTAGGTGGAGTTGCAGCCCGAGGCGTCGTGCATGACGACCATTCCGCCGAGCTCGAAAAGCGCGCTGCACACGCCGGAGGAGTCGGAAGCATAGGTGGAAATTGACCTTGCTATTTGTTCAGCATACGCCATGGCTATTGCACCCCATTCCTTTTATTTGTATCAGATCTTTCGTATCTTTTTCATGTTGCCATGAATCTGTTATCATGCCGCAGAGTTTTAATATGCCGCTGTAACCGTACATTCCGCCGCCTTGCACTATGTTGACAAAATACGGTGACGATGCGAAGTAGGCGGCTTTTTGACCTATTGACAAAGTTTTGCAGCTGCGGCAGCGGTCTAGCTCGCGCATTTTTACCTGCACGGTGGCAAAGACGTCTAAATTCGGGTAGTTTTTCTGCAAAAATTCAAGGTCGCTCTTTTCGGCGGCTGAGAAACTGTCGCAGTAAAGCCTTGTGACGTTAATGCCGTGGGTAAGAAGCAAACGCGCAAGCGAGAGCGGACGAGGTGTGGCGGTGTAGTCTATCTCGACCGGTGCGCCGCCGAGGGTTTGGCGGACGGTCTCTATCGCTGTATCGCACTTTTCGCGCTCTGCCTTGTAGTCTTTTTTGGGCAGGTCAAGAAGGGTGCGCAGGGTATTCAGCGAAGTGTTTATCTCGTCATAGTCATAGCTCAGCGGCAGGTAGAGAGCCTTTTGGTCAAGGCGTTTTTCAAGGGCTTCTGCCGCCGCTTTTGCGGAAAGATCGACATAGATATTCGCGAAAGCCTGCCCCATGGACTGATAGCCCTCGTAGGTATCGAAGTCCTGTATCTGCGAGATGTGGGTGCCGCTTTCCTTGGCGATATCGAAAAGCTCGCAGGCCGGGTCGATCTTCAGGTCGCTGCCGATGATGTTGAGCATTTTGGCGTTTTTCTCGCAAGGCTTGATAAGGCTGTAGAGCTGCCGCCGCATGAGCTGATCGGGCGTGAGCCCGCTTTTTCTCATGATGGGATTCATATAGCAGTCGGCGAAATCAATGTGCGGATAGCGTTTGCGCAAAATATCAAAGCAAAGCTGAATATCGCAGCCGACAAAGTGGTGTATGCAGCTGGTGTAGACGAGCACGGCGCGAGGGGTGTAGTCGAGGGTGTCGATTATCTGCGATACGCCGTCTGTGATCATGTCCTCCATTGTGCCTTCGTAGACGTCGTTTTCTTTGATCTCGATAGTTGAGAAGCGGTGTGAGAAGCCCATTTCGGCTGCGGTGAGCACAACGCCTCGCAGGCAGCCCATTGCACAAATGAAGATCTCGTGCGACTGTGGCAGCAAAAAGCCTGTGTGGACTATGTTCCATGTACCGCGCGCGGCGCAGCTGTACTCGAGACCGCTTTTGAAGGGCGCAGGGTAGGCGGCTGCGGATATTTTCACGCGCGCGCCGCTGTCGTCTTGTTTTCCGCCGATTCGTATAAGCATGGGGAAACCTCCTAGGTTGTTATTTTATGTAGTGGGGGGGAAGCTTGTCAGGAAACCAAAAGTTTTCGGTCAAACATTTTTAGGTTGCTGCTTTCGCAGCGCGCTGGAGCGCGTTCAACGCTCCACAACGCGCAAAGGTTTTAATTCTTGTCAAGAAACCAAAAGTTTTCGATCGACCCTTTTTCAAAAGGGTCGCAGAGTCAAGGGGCGGAGCCCATTGTCGCCGTCCGCAGATGGCGAAATCCCCTTACGGCAGGCGCTCTGCAAGAGGTGAATGCTAAAACAGTCCTGTGGACTGTTTTAGCAGAGGAGAGGCTCTGCAAGAGAGAGCCTCTCCTTTGAGAAGCCATATCTCTTTTTCCTGCGCGCGCTTGCGTGCGCAATAACTTTGTAAAAAACTTGCACTTTACTTGTGAAGAAATTTTCGCATTGTACGGCGTTCCATAATGGAACGCGGAAAGAGAGCGTTGCGCTACAACTAGGGAACGCCCTCTCTTGCATGGGCGTAGCGTTCCCGTTGGGAACGCCCGAAGAATTATTTCGCCCCAAAAACTAA
>CANRPG010000105.1 GCA_947632425.1 uncultured Clostridia bacterium
TATCCTGTTTTATATTTCCCTAATCCTTTTAAATTAAATATATTCATATCATTATTTTCCATAAGCAATAGCAGTTGTTGAATAATTATCGATGCTTCCCGTATGCTGGAAAAGGTTTCCTACATTCGATTCAAGATCGTTAGCATATATATAATATATATCTTAAATATATTATACCAATATTGTTATTGTTTTGTCAATAATTAAATCAACAAAATTTTATTAACAAAAGTTTAATATTTTATCGGCATTTCATTTGCAAGTATGGATCATTTTATGTTTGCATTTGAATAGCTTGCCATATCCGCCTGTAAATCGTTATTTTTGAAAACTTCTATATGCCTGCTGCCTGAAGCAGAGGGCTTGTATTTTTTTAAGGAGGAAATCGGCGTGGCTTACAGCGAGCTTATAAAGAATTTTGAGAAAATACGCAGCTACATGAGGGATTTTTATGTCTACGGCTTTAAGAGCCGCGACGACTATACCCAGAAAAGCGCGCGTTCATATGACGACGAGCGCCGCAGGATAGAAAGCTGGCTGGGCGACTGCATGGGTTTTCGGCAAACGTCGGGAGGCAAAAACGTTTTTATATCTATAGACAGCCGACTGCAAAGGGGCAATCCGCTGTACAGAGCGTGGAAATCGTGCAGCTTTACAGACGGCGATATAACGCTGCATTTTTTTATTTTTGATATTCTTTACTCACCCGAAGTCAGGTGCTCTATGGCTGAAATTCATGAGGGCATAGAAAAGCGGCAGCAGCTGTTTTTGCAGACAAGGGTGTTCGATGAATCAACCATTCGCAAAAAGCTGAAAGAGTATGAAGAACAAGGTATCGTAAAAAAAGAAAAAGTCGGTCATACGGTGCTTTACAGCCGATGTGAAAGCTGCGATTTTGACTTTCCCGATGCGCTTATGTTCTTCTCTGAGATCGCCCCGTGCGGCGTTATAGGCTCTTTTCTGCTGGATAAGCTGCCAGCTATGCAAACGCCTTTTGCTTTCAAGCACCATTATATTACCCATACCCTTGACAGCGACGTGCTTTGCAGCCTTTTTGACGCTATAGACCGCCGATGCAGCGTTACGCTCGAAGTGCTCAATAGAAGAAAAACGCCGGTCACCATTGCCACTCTGCCGCTGAAGATATTCATAAGCGTGCAAAACGGCAGGCAGTATCTTATGTCTTACAGCGAGTATAACGGCAGAATATTTTCCACAAGGCTTGATAATATTCTGTCCGTCAAGATAGGCGATGTGTGCGAAAATTTTGAAGAGTACAGAAAAAAGCTTGAAGATATGCAGCAGAATCTGTGGGGCGTAAGCACCGGCAGAGGAGCTAAAGAGCATATCGAATTTACCGTGCGCTGCCAAAAGGGCGAGGAATACATATTTGACAGAATGATGCGCGAAAAACGCTGCGGAAGCGTGGAGCGGCTTGACGAGCACACCTGCCGCTTTTCAGCCGATGTTTACGATGCAGGCGAGATGGTGCCGTGGATACGCACATTCATCTGCCGCATAACGGAGCTTAAATGCACAAATGACGAAATAGTGCAGAGATTCAAAGAAGATCTGGAGCAGATGTATGAGCTTTACGGCATAAAAGAGGAGGCGCTCGTATGATATTCAGCGAACTTTACGGTACATATTATAACGCAGTTGCCAGAATACTCTCCGCCGCCGTTGAAAAAGATGTGCCGCTTTCACAAATGCGCGAAATAATACGCTCGGCGGCGTTTGAGGAAAGCGTTTTTGAAATAGAGCCTGCAATACGAGAAGGGCGGTGGAACCTTATCTCACAAGACGGAAAAACAAACATCGAGCATAAGCCCACCATGCCGCTCACGAGCCTGCAAAAACGCTGGCTTAAAGCTATCTCGCTTGACAAGCGTATAAAGCTTTTTGACGTGAAGTTTGAAGGTCTTGAAGATGTTCAGCCGCTTTTCAGACCCGAGGATATCTACGTTTTTGACAGCTTTTCTGACGGCGACGACTACGAAAACGATCAGTATATAAAAAACTTCCGCGTGGCGCTCGATGCCGTTAAAAATAACTACCCTCTTAAAATAAAGTATGTTGACCGCCGCGGCTATGCAAGCTTTATCGCGGCGCGACCCTTGCGGCTGGAGTATTCGGAAAAGGACGATAAATTCAGGCTGTACATCTCGGGCAGCAGGGGAATGAGCACGATAAATTTAGGCAGAGCGGAAAAGTGCGAAAGGCTCTCTGAAAACGTAAGCTTTACAGAAAAAAAGACCACGCCTGTTTCAAGAAATGTGACCATAGAGCTTGTAGACGAGCGCAACGCTCTGGATAGGGTGATGATGCACTTTGCGCATTTTGAAAAGCAGGCTGAGCGCATTGACGACACGCACTACCGCCTTACCATTACTTATGACGGCGACGACGAGAACGAAATGGTTATAAGGCTTTTGTCGTTCGGCCCGTTTGTAAAGGTAGTGAAGCCCGAAAGATTTGCAGAGCTTATAAAAGACAGACTATACAGACAACTAGGCTGCGGACTGTAAAAGTTCGCAGCTTTTTTTCCGTGAAAATCATTTTGAGTAGTGCTATACTTATAATTGCTAAAGGGCGTTAAGCTGTAAGCAGGCGATTGAGATTCGCCGCGGTGCGCGTGGCAGTGCCTTGGCGTATACCGGCTTTCTGACCTAAGGGCGATGGGTTTGGGATCCATTTTTTCGTGAGTTCAAATCTCACCTGTATTGCAAATGAAAACAATACAGCCTGTGGCTAGGAATTTATTGAAGCTTGTAAAAGCAAAACGATCAACAAACGCAGAATTATCGGTCAAAGGTGCAAAACCGCCCAAGGCGGTGCGCCTATGACAATGTGCGGTAAGCCCTGTACACGGGCGGATACCGTAAGCGGCGATAAAAGCCAGAGCAACGCCTTCCGCTTTTATATGCCTCTTGCTGAAACCTTTGTCCGCTTGCCGTGCATGATAACTGCAACACTTCAAGGAGGTAGCATTATGAAAAAAGTAATAATTAACGAAAACGAAAGAGGTCTGCTTTTCAAAAACGGCAGATTTATGGGCGTTCTCACCGCCGGCAAATACCACACATACGGCGGAAAAACTATAGAGGTAGTATCTGCCGACAAGCTTGTATCTTCTGCAAACTGCTCGCTGAACGACCTGCTGAAAAACAAGCAGCTTGCCCAAATGGTGAAGGTCGTTGAAGTACCTGCGGAGCATATTCTGCTTCACTTTGCGGACGGCAATTTTTCAGGCGCGCTTCTAAGCGGCAGGTATGCCTTCTGGGAAAACGGCAGAAAGCGCGAATTTCTTTTAGAAGATATGTCGCAGCCCGAAGTTTCAGACACCGTGCCCGAGTACATATTTCACCTCGGCAGGCTCTCTACGCAGCTTTATACCAGGGTAGAAGTCGCGCAGTACAACAAAGCAAGGCTGTACTTTGACAAAAAGTTTGTGCGGCTGCTAGAGCCCGGCACTTACTACTTCTGGCTGAGCAATACAAACGTAGAAGCCGAGCTTGTAGACACACGCGCCACACAAATGACCATAACAGGTCAGGAAGTGCTGACACAGGACAAAGTTTCACTGCGGCTGAATGTAGTGTGCACATACAAAATAACCGACTACATAAAAATACGCACCGAGATAGACGACTACACCGAGCAGATACGCAGCGCCGCACAGCTTGCCATGCGCGAGTATATAGGCAGAAACAGGCTCGATGATATTCTTGCAAACAAGGACGACCTTTCAAAGTATGTGTTCGACCGCCTGAAAGAGCGCGAAAAGGATATGTACGTTGAGTTTTCCGAGGCGGCAGTCAAGGATATCATACTGCCCGGCGAGATACGCGACATAATGAACACCGTGCTCGTCGCTGAAAAGCGCGCGCAGGCTAACGTTATAACACGCCGCGAGGAAGTCGCCTCTACCAGATCGCTGCTGAACACCGCCAAGCTTATGGAGGAGAACCAGACCCTCTACAAGCTGAAAGAGCTGGAGTTCATAGAGCGCATCTGCGAGAACGTTGGCAGCATAAACTTAAACGGCAGCGGTGATATACTCACACAGCTGGTTTCGCTCACGAGCAAACACAGCGAATAACAAAGCATTTTGCCATAGTTTAATACACCTTCCCTTTTTTGCCTTGCCCGATACCCCCCCTTCGGGCAGGGCGCTTTTTTATGTATTTGAACGCGTTATCACTTTAGCAGAATGATTATTTGCACAAAAGCCCTTGCAATTTTTGAAAAAGTATGCTACAATATATACAATATAAAATATTTATTTGTTTAAAGAATGAATTATTTTATACACAAAGGCAGTTGACAGCCGTGCAGACAGGTGGGGATAATATGAGCGGCAATAATATCAGTACAAACAATCGGACAGATTCACTTACAGGACTTAAAAGCTATTCAGCATTCAGGCAGGAAGTTCAGGCGGTAATAGACAGCGACGAGCATGGCATTGTAAACGGCGGTTATGTTCTGATATACTTCGATATAATGCGCTTCAAGGTGATAAATGACCTGTTCGGCACGCAGGAGGGCGACAATTTTCTGGTCTTTATGGCACAGCAGATAACTGCTATCGGCGGCGAGGGCTGCATTGCCACGCGCATAAATTCCGACAGATTCGCTCTGTTTGCAAAAAAGGGCAGGGAAGAGACCGACCGCGACGTTCAGACGTTTTTGCAAAATGTCGCCGAATACCCCTTGCCGTATGAGATAATATGCAACATGGGCATCTATGTTACAAAGCGCATTATGAAAGCTGAGTTCATGCTGGACAGGGCAATACTGGCGTATTCGATAATCAAGGGCGACTATGTTAAACGCTATAATTATTACGATTCTTCGCAGCGTGATGCAATGCTGGGCGAGCAGGAGATAACCAGCATGATGAGAGCCGCGCTGGCAGACAGGCAGTTTGTTGTATACTATCAGCCGCAGTATAACCATACCGACGGCTCTTTGGTGGGCGCTGAGGCGCTTGTGCGCTGGAAACACCCCAAGAGGGGCATAATACCTCCCGGCGTTTTCATACCCATTTTTGAAAAGAACGGCTTTATCACCGAGCTTGACCTTTATGTCTTTGACGAGGTGTGCGCTTTCATACGCCGATCGATAGATCATGGCAACAAGACCGTGCCTATTTCAGTAAACATAAGCAGGCGCGATATTTATAAGCCCGATATCGTCGGTGTAATGGAGAGCATTCGCCAAAAGTATGATGTGCCCGTTGAGCTTTTGCGTATTGAAGTTACCGAAAGCGCGATAATCGACGGCGTACAGCAGCTCAATGATGTTATAGACCAGCTGCACAAAAAGAACTATATCATAGAAATGGACGACTTCGGCAGCGCGTATTCATCGCTCAATGCGCTGAAAAATATCGACCTTGATATACTGAAACTCGATCTGAAATTTTTATCGGACGACAAGAAAGAGAGCGATAAAAAGCACGGCGGCATAATACTCAGCCACGTGGTAAGAATGGCAAAATGGCTGGGCTTTTCGGTAATTGCCGAGGGCGTTGAGCATATGGAGCAGGCAGACTATCTTCTCAGCATAGGCTGCTGCAATATACAAGGTTTTCTGTATGCCAGACCCATGCCAGAGAGCGATTATACCGACCTTTTGAAGACCGCACAGCTTAGCAAGACCATGCCTGCCATGCACCTTATAAGCACTATGGACGCCGACAACTTCTGGGATCCCAAGTCGCTGGAAACGCTTATTTTCAACAACTATGTAGGCGGCGCGGTGATATTTGAATACCGCAGCGGAGACATCGAGCCGCTCAGGATAAACAAAAAGTACATCAGAGAGATAGGCAGTCAGTTCACCGAGGATCATATTATGGCAAGCGAGCCGCTGGGAATGCTGGACGACCTGAACAAGAAGATATATCTTGATATGCTTGAAAGAGCCATAAAGAGCGAGCAGGAGGAAGAATGTGAAACGTGGCGCACCTATGAGGGCGGCGAAGAGCCGATATGCGTGCGTTCTTCTGTGCAGCTTATAGGCAAAAGCGTTGACAGCTATCTTTTCTATGCGATGATTCGCAACATTACTGCCGAGAAGAAGGCTATGGAAGAGATAATCCACCGCGAAAAGCTGTTCAGGGCTGCCAGCGAGCAGGTGAATATATATTACTGGGAGTATGATGTAAAGTCCAAAAATATGTACCCTTGTTTTAGGTGTATAAGAGACTTGCACCTGCCCGATGTGGTTTGCAACTACCCCGAACCTGCCATAGAAATGGGTATTTTCCCGACCGAGGTGGCAGACGAGTACCGCGAGATACACAGGCGTATAGAAAACGGCGAGAAGGAGATTGAAACAGTTATGCCCCTTACCGCCGCGAGAGTGCCATTCAAGGTGCGCTATACCACAGAATTTGACGAAAACGGCGTACCCGTAAGGGCTTATGGCTCTGCGGCTATGGTATGAAAAAAGCAGGCGCGGCAGTGTCCGCGTCTGTATTTTTTTGAAAAAATTCTCATAGGCTCTTTACATTTTTATGGAATTACTATATAATATAAATATATGTATTTTAAAAGCGCGAAAGGAAATATTTATGCTGATATTAGATGACCTTAAACAAACGCTCGTGTCGTTCGAGCCAAAGCTAAAAGAACTGTATACCGTTCTTGCTATCGAAGATAAAAAGCAGCAGCTGAAAGAGCTTGAAGATCAGTCGGCAGGGGCGGACTTTTGGAACGATGCAGACAATTCTCACAAGGTGCTCAAAAAGATAAGCTCTCTGAAAAGCATCATAACCAAGTACGATAAGCTTAAGGAAAAGTTTGACGACATAGGCGTTATGATAGAGCTTGCCGCCGAGGAGGACGATGAGAGCATTCTTGCCGAGATAAAGACCGACCTTGACGAGTTTA
>CANRPG010000106.1 GCA_947632425.1 uncultured Clostridia bacterium
TTGTCCAGTCGTATGCGGTAAGTATTATAATAGGTATCTCGTCGCCTATCTCACGCCTTATCTGCCGCACTACCTCAATGCCGTTAAGGTCGGGCAGATACAGATCTATAATATAAGCGTTGAATATATCGCCCAGCTCTTCTGCCTGCCTTGCGTGCAGCACTGCCTCTTTGCCGGACATAGTCCAGTCGGCGCGAAGACCCAGCTGCACCAGCATTTTTGTAACGCTGTTGCATATTGCGTAGTCGTCGTCTACCACGAGGGCGCGCATACCCTCCATCTCTTTTATAACTTCTATCTGCTTTGTTTCTGTCTGAAGCCTGAACTCAAGCTCTAGGATATATTCCGTACCCTTGCCCTGTTCGCTGACAACATCTATAGTGCCGCCCATCATATCTACAATATTCTTAGCTATAGCCATACCAAGACCCGTGCCCTGTATGCCGCTTACTGTAGAAGTTGCCTCTCTCTCGAACGGGTCGAACACCCTTTCGAGGAATTCAGGGTTCATGCCTATGCCGGTGTCTTTTACGCGTATCTCATACTTAGCATACCCCTCGGGAGCGCCGTGCTTCTGCTTTATTATCAGCGATACCGAGCCGCCCTCGGGCGTAAATTTTACTGCGTTGCTCAAAAGGTTCAGCAACACCTGATTGAGATGCAGCTTATCGCAGTATATATCTTCATCTACAACATCTATAGTATCAATATAGAAATTCAGCTGTTTTGAGTGCATCTGGTTGAGCAGTATATTTCGCAGATCTCCCAGAATTTCCGGCAGACTGCACTGCGTTTCTTCAATGTCCACTCTGCCGCTCTCTATACGGCTCATATCGAGAATATCATTTATAAGGCTCAGCAGATGATTGCTCGAAGAAAGTATCTTAGAAAGATAATCTTTAACGCGCGCGGTGTCCTCTGTATTTGCAGCCGCTAAGGTAGTATATCCTATAATAGCGTTCATAGGCGTGCGTATATCGTGCGACATATTTGAAAGGAACATGGTCTTTGCTCTCTCGGCGTTTTCAGCCTTCACAAGCCTTTCCTGCAATATCGCCTTTTCCATAGTAACCGATGTATTGCGCAGCGTCCATATCATATATACCGCGAACGCAATTATTTCAAGCGCTCCGACTATGTACCCTACGCGCCTTATTTTGATAGCGCTCTCCAGAACGGTGTCTTCGGGCACTGTTACAGCAACCGACCACTCGTTGAGGTCTTTTGTAGTACCAAGCTGATGCCAGTCGTTTTCGCTTATAGGCATATAGTAAAAATAGTTATAAGCCTGCTGAGTCTCGGAGAACATTATGGTATGTCCCGATTTGCCCTCTTTTATCTCCTCGCCGACCTCTTTCATAGTCATGCTGCCGCTCTTTACTTTTCTGCCGTAGAAGTCGTCAACTGTGCCAAGCTGGTCGTGAACGGTATCCATCAGCAGATCGCCCGTGCGGCGGTCTACTATAAAGGTATTTGCCGTGCCGCCGTAGATGTTGTTAAGATTCAGCATGCTCGGCAGATCGTTGAGATATATGGTAGAATACAGCATGGCTATCACATTGCCGTCTTTTTCTATAGGCACAAAATGGCGTATCAGCGGATCGTTGCTTTCGCCTATGCTCACCATTCTGTCGGTAACGTGCTCGCCCAGCGCAGACTCTTTTTCAAAGTCAAGATATGCAGAGGCATCTATCTTTCTGCCGCTCATCGAGATTATATAGTTATCCGGCAAAAGAATGTTCATCTGCGTGGCGGTGGTAAGCACCGAAAACTGCCGCAGAAATTCCTGCATCATATCTTCGTCGTCCGCCGCCTGTTCGGCTATAATATCGGCAACGGCATTTAGCAGAACGCTGTCGTTTTGCAGTTTGTTGCTTATGTTGTCCATGACCGTTTTTGTAGCTTCTTCCATACGGTCAAGGCAGCGCTGCTCGGTAACATCATAAATACGCATATAAGCGACTACCGAGAGCACGCAAACAAACACCATTATAATAATGGTAGCTATAATATTCTTTTCCCTGAGTTTGCTGTGTTTGAGATCGACCTTTTCGGTCTTGCCGTTTTCACTCATCTGGCTTTCTCCTTCTGCGGCATCGTCTTTGTGCGACACCTACCGATTAAATTATACAATTTTTCGCAACTGTTGTCAAGTGCATAGGTCATTCTTTTTTCTTTTTGGCATCTATTTCTATCCATGCAGGTTTAAAACCGCAGGCAAGCGCTATTCTCTGCGAATGATAGTTTGCCACCGCCGTGCCGTAAAACGGTATATCGCCTCGGCGGATTATTTCGTTTTTAAGTATCGTCACAAGATATTTGCCCACGCCCTGCGAGCGGTATTTCTCTATAACATCGATCCCTATCTGCTGCCAATGCGCCGCATCTTCCGAGCAGCCTGCCATGCCCATTATGTTTTCTCCGTCATAGGCGCACACCACTATTCTGTCGGGGCGGTTTTCGTTATAGCTTTCGCATATGGCGTTGGGAAAACGCTTATCTTTGTAAAACTGCATTATATCGCTGTCATAAAACCACTTTACGGGGTAGTCTTTCTCGGGCTGAACATCTTTGCAGGGCAGATACATATGAGCAGTCTGCGAGAGCGTATAACCGAACTCGTTCAGCTTCTTTTCAATCGGCAATAGGTTTGGTATTTCAAACAGCCAATGACCGCGTTTGCCTTTTACATATTCTTTTAGAAAGACGTGCATTTTCTCATCGGCGGTCATCACGCAGCCGCTGCCGAAAGTTGCCATATGAAAAAAGTATTTCTCGCTGCTGTATACTCGCCTGCCCTCATGCAGCTGCGATATAGTAATAATATTTTCCTGACTGTCAAAATCGGCCGCATTGCAGCCATATTCAAGCGCAAGAAGCTCTTTTGCCCTGCGCACATATTCTTTAAACATTTTTTCTCCTTATTATAGACTTTTTATCTTTGATATGTTACAATATACGAAAAGGGGGGCAATTTTATGGATGCCGTAAACAAAAACATACAGTCACCTGCCGCGCGGCTGCTTGAATACATAAACGAAAACCGCGGCAAAAAGATAATACTCGGTCAGCACACGCAGACCATGGCACAGGAGGAACTTAGCTGCATATACAAAGCAACGGGTCATCTGCCTGCACTGTGCGGCTTTGAGTTGCTGGCATACTCGCCGAACATTCGCTATGATACCTCGGGCGAAGAATGTCTTGAAGAGGTAAACGCCGCCGCAGGCACATTGCAAAAGGCGTGGGAATGGGCGCAACAAGGTGGTCTGGTCACTATGACATGGCACTGGTTCTCGCCGCTTGGGGGAAATGACAAATCGTTCTTTACCTGCAACACCGATTTCAGCGCAGAAAGAGCCGCCGAGGACGGCACGCCCGAAAACGCAGCTTTTCTCTCCGACATGGACTACATGGCAGGGCTTTTGCGACCGTTTTGCGATGCTCATATACCGATACTTTGGCGACCGTTTCACGAAAACGAGGGCGGCTGGTTCTGGTGGGGCAACTGCGACAAAAGCATTGTGCAAAAACTTTACCGCATAATGTTTGAGAGATACACGCAGCATTTTCACCTTGACAACCTGCTGTGGGTGTTCAACTCGCCGAAAAAGGAATGTTACCCCGGCGACGATGTTGTTGACATACTCTCGCGCGATCTTTACCCCGAGGCGCATATGCACACCGCTCACGAAAAAGAACTCTGCGAGCTTAAACAAGTAACCTCGGCGAACAAGCCGTGCGCCCTTGCAGAGATAGGCACTATACCCGATGTTTACGCAATTACCGAGCAGGGGCTTGACTGGAGCTGGTTCATGACATGGTCGAAGCGTTACTGCCTCAGCGAAGAATTTACGTCATTTCAGGATCTGAAAAAAGCGTACTCGTGTCAAAAGGCTGTAACACTGGAGAGTCTGCCCAGAATTCAGAACAGTTCTTTCTGAAAAGAAGTATATAATGAAATCCCTCGGGCGGCGGCTGCACACCTTCGGGCAGTTCTTCTGTAAATTCGTTTTCCAGAAGTTTCAGCGTATACTCACGCAAAGCATCGCCTTCAAATTGATCATAGTCTAAAAGTATAACATTCGTTTTGTCAAGCTGCTCTTTGAAAGACTTTGAAAACCACGAATCTTCATCGCGCAGCATATCGGGATATTGAAAAAATACAGGTCCCTGCGGCAAATGTTCCGTAAGCCAGTAGCAAACTTCACCGTTTGTACCCAGAAACTGATAGCGTTCTTCGCCCACCGTGTCAAGCACGCTGTCAACATATCCGGCATCTATATGAACACGGTCATAATAATCTTTCAGTTGTCCCTCTCCTAAATACTGTCCGCCTGCAATTTGTAAATATGGTGTATAGGAAAGTGCATCTGCTGTGCCTGCCGCTAAGCCCGCTGTCAGTACGACAATACACAATGCCATATTTATCTTTGCGCTGTCGGCATAGTCCAGCTTGCTGACAATAAACAGCACCACAGCTATGTAAAACGGCGATGCAAACGCATAATGGTGAACAAAGTATTGCCCTCCAAGACCTACAGTGAACGATACAAGATAGACTGCAAAAGGGATCTTGAATGCGTCATACACGACCGGCAGGATATTTTTTGCTGTGCCTTGTCTCGCTTTTAATAACATCAGCAGCGCAGCTGCCAACAGCGGTAACTCCACTGCAATTGCCAGCTCTGTTTCAAACATTCTCAAGTCATAATACAGTTCAAACACATTAAATCCTCGCACAAACGGAGAACCGTATACAGAAATATGACCGCCCGACATATACGGAAGATAATATTTTAAATACGGCAAGAGCGTTCCCGTACACAGCATAAGTATAACACCCATTGCTCCTCCGTAAAGCATAGGCAGCAGCAGGCGGTACAGAAATTCTTTGCGCGTATTTATAAAAAGCAGCGCTGATGCTATGGCAACGAATAAGAACGGCTCTTTGAACATCGCGGCTGCCATAAGAAAGAATGCAGATATAAAACATTTCGGCGAATACCAGCGAACTTTATCCATATCCATAAATATGATCACCGAAATGTACAGCACGGTAAAAACCGTGCCAAAACTCTCCACCTGCGCCGCGCCGCTTTTATTGTCTGTATAAAACATAACAAGCACAAACACCAGAGCGGCAGACAAAAACGCACATACTTTCATAAGCGGGTGAAGTTTTTTCTTTCGCAGAATAAGCGCGGCTGCTATGACAGGCACGGCGGCTGTAAGCGCAAGACTTATTGCACACGCTATGTTGGCAACGGCCGTGCTGTTGTCATATGCCACTGATGCGGCAGCAAGCAGGAACATTCCCGGCGGTTTGGTCTCAAACATATCTTTGTAAGGCTGAAGTCCGTTGAGCATCGCTCTGCCCACCGTTAAATATATGCATGAATCCCATGTGTATAGCTTTTTTGTTTCAGTAGATATTGCTGTGACCACTTTTGGCACGGTAAGCGCGGCACACAGACATAAAAGCACAGCCAAAGCTATGAGCAATATCTTCTGCCATTTTTTCAAAGACATTTTATCACCTCAATTTATCTATCAAAACAGCCCTACAGATTTTAAAAACAGCACTGCCAGCATAAGCGGCGCTATAAATTTCACCATAACTATATACAACCGCTTTCTGCCCATTTTGCAGCCCGTTCTCTCAACTTCTTCAATAACGGTCTTTGGCTTTACCACCCAGCCTATAAGTATGCAGGTGAGAATTGCCACTATCGGCATGAGCAGGTTGTTGCTGATGTAATCGAGAATATCAAGTATCTGCGCCGTCGCGCCGTTGGGCAGCTTTGCCTCAAAGTAAAATACATTGTAACCCAGACACACCACCAGCGCCGCTATAAGACATACCACTGTCTCTATGGCGGTCGCTTTGTTTCTGGAAACTTTAAAGCCGTCCATAAAGCTGGAGACCACCGCTTCCATTATCGAAACAGAACTTGTCAGCGCGGCAAACAGCACCATGGCAAAAAACAGTATGCCTACAAATCTGCCGATGCCGCCCATAGCCGTAAACACCTTCGGCATAGTAACAAACAGCAGCCCCGGGCCCGAGGCAGCCATGCCCTCTTTGCCGTCAAACGCATACACGGCAGGAATTATCATAACGCCTGCCAGTATCGCTACCATGGTATCGAATATCTCTATTCTGTTTATTGAGGTCTTTAAGTTTGCATCGTCGTGAACGTAAGAACCGTAGGTTATCATGATACCCATGGCAACGCTAAGGCTGAAAAACAGCTGACCCATGGCATCGAGCAGAGTTGTCACGAAGCTTTCAAACGTAATGTTCGCAAAGTCTGGTATAACAAGCTTTCCCAGCCCCTGCATACCTGTTCTTGTAATGCCTGCGTCGTCGGTATGTGTTATAGTCAGCGAGAATATCGAGATAACTATTATCAGCACAAAAAGTATAGGCATAAGTATTTTTGAAGTGCTTTCAATACCCTTGTTTACGCCGCGGAAAACTATAAAAGCGGTCGCAGCCAAGAATACGAGCATCATTATCACGGGCTGCGCGGTACCCGATATGAACGAGCTGAAATAGCCGTCCCCTGCGGCAGCCGCGCCTTCGCCCGTTATGAATACCAGCAGATATTTAAGCACCCAGCCGCCTATAGCGCAGTAGTATGGCAGGATTATCGCAGGCACAACGCATGAGAGTATACCCAGCGGTCTCCACTTTTCATGCAGTTTGCCGTATGCGGTAAGGGGGCTCTGCTTTGTTTTTCTGCCTATGGCTACCTCGGTCATCAGCAGCGCAAAGCCGAATGTCAGTGCAAGTATTATGTATATGACTAAAAACAGTCCGCCGCCGTCCTTTGCCGCGAGATAGGGAAACCGCCATATGTTGCCAAGTCCCACAGCGCTGCCTGCCGCGGCA
>CANRPG010000107.1 GCA_947632425.1 uncultured Clostridia bacterium
GTGTTAAGCGTGCCGCCAGCGTTCGTCCTGAGCCAGGATCAAACTCTTAATAAAGTTTATTCCGTTCCTTCCTTTAAGCAAAGAAAGGACAATGTTCTCAGTTTCCTTTATGAATCACTGACTTGCGTTCTCTTCTTTATTTTTTAAAGGTCGTTATCCTTACGCTTAATGCAAAGATACAAACGCACGACCTTCTTTCAGTCTACTACTTCTCTCAAAGCTTTGACTTAATTCAGGGTTCCTTTTCCTTTTTGGATCTTTCGATTGTTCAATTTTCAAGGTGCTTTTGTGCTTTCCCCTTTTTGAGGTCAGCTTTATTATTATATCACGCCACAGCTCGCTTGTCAAGGGGTTTTTGAAACTTTTTCAAAAAAATTTTTAAAAAAGCATAAAACCCGTTACAGATGTTTACCACGGCAACGTTATTATTTTATCACTCAAAGTACGAAATGTCAAGAGCAAAACGCAAAAATAATCATATTTTCGCATATTAACAACAGAGAGGTCACAAGTTAAGGAAAAAATATGCACAATGCACATTATTAAAATAGTACACAAAAAATAAATGCCGCGGCGGTATATAACGGCAAAAAGGCGGCATAATAATCGGGAAAACACATTGAGGGAGGAGCATCATGAACAAAACAAAAGAGCGAATACTGTCGTTTATACTGATACTTTCGGGGCTCATAGTTATCTTCACGCTGCTTTACATTCTGTCGTCGCACAGCATTTCAACGCAGACGATATCGCAGGTAGGCTCGAGAGGGAAGGAAGTTGAGGCGATACAACAATTTTTGAAAGACTGGGGGCTTTACAATGGTGATATTACAGGTTACTACGGAACGGAGACGCAGGCGGCAGTGAAGAAATTTCAAAAGCTTAAAGGCATAAGCCAGACGGGCACGGCAGGCCCGCAGACGCTGAAAGCCATGGGCATTTCGATAGGAACGATACCTGCGGCGACCGACTCGAACGTATATCTGCTGGCAAGGATAATTTCGGCTGAGGCGCGCGGTGAGCCATACGAAGGGCAAGTTGCTGTAGGCGCTGTGATACTCAACAGAATAGAGCACCCGTCGTTCCCGGACACGCTGTCGGGGGTCATCGACCAGAACGGGGCGTTCACGGCAATTGTTGACGGGCAGTTCAATCAGCCTATATCGTCATCGGCGTACAATGCGGCGAGAGATGCGCTGAACGGCTGGGATCCTTCTGGCGGCGCGATATACTATTATAATGCTAAGAAAACCAGCAACTCATTTATTCACAGCAGACCCGTTATAAAGGTGATAGGCGATCACAGGTTCTGCTCATAAAAATGCGGTCGGGAGGTAAACTTCCGACCGTTTTACATACTATTTACTAGCGTACTTTTGGTATAGTACCTGCGGTATACTGCAAAATTTTCAGAGCATCGTCAATATCTGCAAGACCGTCGCCGGTGACATCTGCGGCTGAAAGCTGTGTTTTGGTAAGTGTCAGGTTTCCTGCGGCGTACTGCAAGATAAGCAGGCTGTCGTCGGTATCAATATAGCCGTCATCGTTGACATCACCGTATGTGAACGTTGCTGCACTGCCCTGCCGCTTTATATTTATTATGTAATTTCGCACAGCGCCTGACGGGGCTTTTACAGCGACGGTTACGGCGTTATCGCCTGTTTTTAAGCTTACATTGCCTGTACCGCTGACAGTTGCAGCCGAAGTTTTCGCCGCAGCAGAAATGTTAACTGAAGAAACATTTGCAGGCACTGTGAGCGAATAGCTTTGCGTATACATATTAAATGAAGGCGTTATTGAATAGCCTTTCACCGAAAGTGACGAAAGGAAATTGTTATTGTTGCCGTAAGACGATGGCTGCGCGCAGACGTTTTCGGGCATATTTTTATATACCGGAATAGTGAACACGAGCGCGGACGAAAGGATTCGGCTGTTGTAGGCGCGCTTCATAGATGCAGCTTCCGATGCGGCTGCCTGAATGTTTGTCATATACTGGTGGGCGAAATAGCCGTTGCCGCCGTCTACCATATCAAATTTTTGCAGATAGAGGGTATCCTGCCCCCTGTTTATATATGAAGTGCCGATAAATTTTGAACCGCCGACTATTGCTTTATACTGGTTTGTCCACGGAAGAGAATACGCTGAATTTGTGGTAGATGCATACTTTGCACCCATTTGCCTTGCGGTAAGTGTAGATGTTGCATACGCTTGGATATTGAAGAAATTGAAATATCCGCTGTAGCCTGCAACTGTGCCAAATGCAAGTTCCGTACCGTTTACGCCCATTTCCTGTCGTATGCGCGATGCGAGGTGGTAGGGGCTAACGCCTGTTTGCTTGGCTGCTTCCATTATTGTAGATGAATATGTTTTGGTAACTTTTGTGTCGGGAGTGGTATAAGAGCCGCTCATAAAGGTATCTGCGAGAATATCTTTAACGCCCTGCTCGGTATGCACATTTGCATCATACGAAAGCTGCTCGAACATGAACACATATGTATCGTCAAGGAAGTTGCGCGGATCCATATAATACGCTATTATCTGCTCAGAAGCCGCTACCCAGTTCCAGCCGTCGAGACCGTACCATGTGCCATTGCTCCAGTTATATGCGCCTTTCTCCATGGATTTCCACGAATCGGGGTTGTTTATATATGTAAGGCTTACGCCGACCTGAGATTCTGCTTTAAGCGCGGTATTCCAGTCAACGCCGAGGTCTTGCGCTTTGAACACCCACTTCGGGTGCGCCTGATGTATCTGGCGAAGCTTTACCTTATAGCTTTCGGGGAATCCCTGCGAGGTGAGGTATTTTTCAAAGTCGCCGTCTGGCGTATAGGGCGTACTTGCAGCAGGCTGTGCTTTTACTTCAACATACTCTGCCGAAACATAACCTGTTTTGCCGCCATAGTTTATTTTATACCAAAGACCGCCGTAAACATCGTTTGCGCTGCCGAGAATTTCAATGATGCTGCCCTCATAAACATAGCCTATTGTTGAATATGTAGTGCCTGCATTGCTGCGGACTCTGAGAGAATCCGCGGTGACTGTGCCTGTTTGAGAAGCCGCGCTTGCGGTATAAGAAAGCACGCCGCCGGAAAAATCGCCAGCAAAATGGGCGCTGTACGAAAATATCGCAGCAGCGCTTACAGTTACAGCTATGGCTTTTAAAAGCATTTTTCTCAAAGCTGACGTGTGCATTTTTCTTCTCCCTAAAGTTATCCTACGTTTTGCGTACCGATACAAAGAATGGCACGGCTTTTCTATATATGTATCTTATATTATAAAACTGTTTTTCCTGCTTGTCAAGTGCTTTTTCGCGACTTTTCGATATATTCTAATTCACAAAAAATTTACAATTATACTTTTTGCGGCATGGAAAAGTAAATTTAGTGGCAAAAAATTTATTTGAACGCTACATCTTGTGGAAAGGTATTTTAAAATGATATGAAAAAATTTACAAAATATTTTTTAAGCGACAAGTTATTATATATAATAAGTTATAGAGGAAAAATAATGCTTTTTATCTATTGACAATATGGCAGAAAATATGTTATAATCATTATACAGAACGATTTTTTATAGAAATATCAGATATACAGAGAGAAAAAATAAAAGACAAAAGAGAGATATCAGACAAGCGGACATAACTTTTTGCTTTGACCGCGTGATATTGAAGGAGGCAAAAATGAAAATAAGTTTTAAGAAAGCTGTGATCTCGATAGGCACAGCCATTGTCATGGTCACATCTGTTTTTGCCGGAACAGTTGTGGCAGCCACGACCAACGAAATAACAGTGCAGCCTTCTGCGTTTTCAGTAAACGCAGGCGAGGCTTTCGATGTTTCGGTTGGTTTCAAGGCAGGCGACAATGGCGCGGCGGGATTTCAGCTTAATTTGCATTATGACAGCAAAAAGCTGGATGTTTACGTACCAAGCGAAGCCGAGATACAAGGCGGCAAATACAACTATCAGGTGCTGGGAAGCAGATTTTTGGTCACCACAAACTACAGCTACTCTGACGGAGTTGTAAGGATAGTTGGCGTTAACGGCAGCGGCAACAACATCATTGTTGACACGCCGCTGAGCGTTGTTACGTTCATTCCGAAAGAGGGTGCGAGCGGCAAGGCGGCTTTCTGGATAGAGGTTGAAAAACTTTCTGAAAGCAAGAAAAACGGCGAGTTTGTAAGTTCTTCATACTCAGCGCCGAGCTCATCGAGCCCTGTTTATGTAGATCTTCTTGCGCCTGCAACGGTAACACAAACTACGACTACAACCACGCAGGCGACCACCACCCCTTCGACAACGACGACTACCACCAATTCGACAACAACAACGGCTGAGGTAACAACAACGCCGAAGCCTGTAACTACTACCCCTGCCCCGACGACCACCGAGGCAGTGACGACTACAGAAAAGTCTGAGACCACAACTGCCTCACCGACGACCACAACGCCGAAGAAAACGGAAGCTGCGGCATCACAGACTACAGAAAAGACTACCTTGGCAACTACAACTCCCGAAGTTACTACTGCGCCGATAACTTCGCCGGAAGTTTCAAAGAGCGATACGAGCGCAGAAATTTCAGCTGTTCCCGAGGATACACCCGAAGTTACGACTGTTGAAAGCAGCGAGACTGCGGCTGTTACCGAAAGCCCTGATACAACAGAGCCTAGCGGAAATGAAAACGTAACGACTGACGGTGATGCGGTCGTAATCGAAAATGATGAACCGCTTTATCAATACTCGCAGGGGGCAAGCGAATACAACGAAGAAGAAGTTGAGCCTTACTGTGTTGACCTGAAAGATTACATAGACGATTTTGACAAGCCTATGGACATTAAGGTATCTGTTGAATCCGACGGATTTGCAAACGGCTCGATAAGCATGAACGACCCTGACGGCAACTGGGTGAAGTATTATCAGGACACGCAGGCAAATGTCTGGGAAGCTAAGAATGTAAGCCTTGACAGGAATGATGCGCTTGTATTCGTACAGCTGTTTTACTTGCAGGAAAATTCGAGTTTTGCTATCAACAAGATAGAGATAACCCCGAGCAAGGCAGATGCGCAGACGGAAACCGAAGAGATCAAAGACGGCACTGAAAACAGCGGCTCTGACAACAAGGAGACCATCGAGCAAGCCGATCCCGAAAAGATAGAAGAAATAGTGAACGAAATGCCCGAAAACGACAAGAACCCGAATACATCGGATTCTTTCAAGAGCGTGATGGCTATATCGCTTGTAATACTTGAGGTTACGGCTATGGCGGCAGTGCTGTTCTTCACGGGTCGCAAAAAGGTTATTGAAGAACCGAAAGAAAACGCGGCAGAATAAAACAAAATACTGAATAATTGCAGTGCGGCGAACGTGCTGCAATTATTTTTCAAAGCAGGAGATGCGCGAAATGCAGGACATTACAAAGACAAATTTTCAGATAGAAATGGAGAAGCTGATAGCTACTTTCGGCGGCAACCGCCCTACCCTGCTGCTGCACGCCTGCTGCGCGCCGTGTTCATCGTATGTACTTGAAAGCATTGCGAAATATTTTGATATTACGATGTATTTTTACGACCCGAACATCACTCCGGCGGAGGAGTATGAAAAGAGATATTCAGAGCTTAAAAGGCTTTTGCGTGAAGCGCCGTTTGCAGACGGCATAAAGATAATGGAGAGCGAATACGAGCCCGAGAAGTTTCTTGAAATTGCGAAGGGCTTGGAGGACGTTCCCGAGGGCGGTGAGAGATGCTTTAAATGCTACAGGCTGAGGCTTGAAAGGACGGCTCAGGCTGCGAAAGAGCATGGGTTTGATTACTTTGCGACGACGCTTTCTATATCACCGTACAAGTCGTCTGCAAAGCTGGCGGAGATATCTCTTGCGCTGCAAAGTGAGTATGGCGTGAACTGGCTGCCGAGCGATTTCAAAAAACGCGGTGGTTACAAGCGTTCTATAGAGCTATCGAAAGAATACGGGCTGTACCGCCAAGATTACTGCGGCTGCGTATACTCTCAGGCACAGAGGGCGGCAAGGCTGGCGGAGAAAAGCAAGTAAATTTAAGATAGATCAAAATTTGTAAAGGAAGTAAACACATGAAAAAGTGGTATGATGAAGAATATGAGTTCAAAATTGAAGTTATAGGATTTATTCAAGGCGACCATACAGAAAATTATTGCCGCAACGGTGAGGAAACAGGCGATACATATTGCTGCACTTACGGTTGCCCTGTAAATAGCGAGGGATATGGTATTTGCAGTAAAACAATGATGATGCTTTACCCTATTATGGAAGCTGTAAGAAGCGGCGGCGACTTAGCAAATCTCGGTGGGGACAGCAAATACAGCAAGACAGTTGTATGCCCTGACGGGTGTGTGAAGTTTCGCTTAACTGCAAAACCTCTCGGAAACTTGAATTTTCATAAAGGTGAATTCTGGAAAGAACCGTAAACAAGTAATTCAGGCAAATTATTATCTGTGTCAGGATCACATAAAATACAAAACTCCCGAATTATCGGGAGTTTTTTTAATATCAGACGATACTTAAAATTTTGCTTGACAATATGTGAACTATGTGTTATAATATATACAACTTTATCACAGATCTGAGGTGTACACTATGAAAACAAAAATTATTGACTTGGAGCATTGCCCTTTAAGCGTGCGTCACGGCACTTATGGCGGCAATGGAGGCGGCAAAGAGGGCATAACAATTGACGGTGAATACTGGATAGTCAAGTACCCTAAGCCCCACACGGACGGAAAACAGAAATTTTACACCACTTCCCCGCTCTCGGAATATATCGGTAGTCATATTTACAAAATACTGGGAATTGAAGCGCAGGAAACCGCCCTTGGCATAAGGCACGGAAAACTTGTTGTTGCC
>CANRPG010000108.1 GCA_947632425.1 uncultured Clostridia bacterium
TCTCTTTCCTTACAAAGCCGAACGCGCGTTGCCGCACCTTGCCCGACATAGCGTATGTTTTTATAGGCAGCCTGCCTTTGGGCATTTCGTCCAGCACCGATATATCCATATCGCCGAATATCATCAGCGCGAGTGTTCTTGGTATCGGCGTTGCGGACATTACCAGCCTGTGTGGGTCGGAGCCTTTTTTTGCAAGATCTGCACGCTGCTGCACGCCAAAACGATGCTGCTCATCTGTAATAACAAGACCGAGAGAGTGAAACTCCACGCTTTTTTGAAACAGCGCGTGAGTACCCACCGCCACGGCACATTCGCCGCTTTGCAAAGCACGGCGCACCTCGGTCTTTTGCTTTTCGCTCATCGAGCCCGTAAGCAGCAAAACGCTTACCCCAAGAGGCTGCAAAAGCTCGGTAAGTGTTTTATAGTGCTGCGCCGCAAGTATCTCGGTGGGCGCCATAAGAGCTGTTTGATAGCCGTTTTTCGCTGTAATATACGCGCAGGCAGCCGCAACGGCAGTTTTGCCCGAGCCAACATCTCCCTGCAAAAGCCTGTTCATAGGCGCGCCGCTTTGCATATCTTTAGCGCATTCTGTAATGCTGCGCTTCTGTGCGCCTGTCATCTCAAACGGAAGCATTTTTTCAAACTCTGCAAAGCTAATATCATGAAGTTTGCAAGCGGTGTTTTCGCGTATGCGTGAGCGCAGACACCTCATGCCGAGCGCGAGTACATAAAGCTCTTCAAAAATAAGCCTTTCACGCGCTATTTCAGCCGACTGCGTTTCTTTCGGGAAGTGTATATTTTCAAGTGCGAAACGGCTTGCGCACACCAGGTTTTCCTGCCGCACCTGCTGCGGTATTATCTCGGTAAGGTCGTTTACGCGCGAGAGTGCCTCTTTCACCGCGCCGCGAAGTATGTTCTGGCTGAGCCCCTCTGTCAGGGGGTATACGGGCAGTATCATATCCTGCGAGAAGGCGTTTATTATCATCGGAGAGGACATTTCTTTTCTCCTGCCGCCGCCCGTTATCTTGCCGTAAAAAAGATAGCTTTCGCCGACATATATGCTTTCAAACTGGTATTTGGAATTGTATATAGTGACCGTCATTTCGCCGCTTTCGTCAGCCGCTATGAATTTGAAGATAGTCATACCGCTGCGTATGCGTGCAGGGGCTAGTTTTCGCACTACCTCGCACTTTACAACGCACTGGGTGTCCTCGGGTGCGTTCGCTATCTCAACGGGGGAAGTGTAATCAATATATCCGCGCGGATAATGCGTGAGCAGATCGCCTATGGTATGTATACCCAGTTTGCCAAACTGCTCTGCCCTGCGTGAGCCTATCCTGCCCAGCTTTGTAATGCTGTCTTTGAATGACAGAACGTTTTGCATATCCTCGCCCCCTTTTCTACAATACTACATTATATTATATATTATTTCGCCGCGGTTTGCAATAGGTGAATTTTTATGATATAATTTTTTTGTATATTTTTGAGACCAAACGGCTTTTTGAAACGTATTATTTATGAAAGGTCTTTCAAAGGAACGGTGACGGCATGAAACTAAGCTGTGAACAGATAGAACAGTTAGTACAAAAATACAGCGATATGATATACAGAGTGGCATATTCTCAGCTTGGCAGTGATGCAGCCGCTGCGGACGTTGTGAGCGATGTGTTTCTCAAAGTTCTCACGCTGGAAAAGAGCCCAAAAAGCGAGGAGCACACAAAGGCATGGCTTATCCGCGTGACTGTGAACAGGTGCAGGGATATTTTCCGCGCACAGAAAAACATATCTGCGGACGAAGCCCCGGAGCAGCCTGCGGACTTTGCGCCCGTTGACGAAAAGCTCGATATTGCGGCGGCAATGGAGCAGATGCCCCCTAAGCTGCGCACCGTTTTGTATCTGTATTATTATGAAGAATACGGCACGCGCGAGATAGCAAAAATGCTGGGCATTCCAAAAAGCACGGTGACGACATCGCTTTCACGGGCGAGAAAGATGCTGAAAAACAAACTTGACGGCTGATACAGTCAGGAGCTGAAATTATATGATAAAGAACAAACTTCAAAAGTATTACGATGATCAAAAGCTGGGCGACGAGCGCAAAAGGCTTTTAGTACAAAAAATGAAACAGCAAAGCGGTGCGCCGATCATTGATAAAGCGCAGAAGACCCAGCCCCAAAACGAGGCATGGGCAAGGCGCGGCGGCATATTCATGCTGGGCAGCATTGCGGCGGCTCTGGCGCTTGTTATAGGCATAGGCTTCCTCCTTAAAAACGCGCGCGGCGGCAGTGACAGTGATGAAATAAAAGTCAATCCGCCTGCCGACAGCGTGCCGCAGGTTTCGCAGCAAATGCCGCAGAGCGACAGCACATCTTCAGAAGACCCGACATCATCTACAGAAAAGCCGCACAAAAACGGTCAGTTTGATCTTCTGCTGGAAGGCTATGTGGTAGACCAGTACGACCCGACTTACGGAAACGGCAACACGTTTTTTGTAGACGGAGCGGAGGACATGACCGTGACGGCTGAATTTGACGCGCAGGGCGAGGACGTAAAGCAGGTGCAGTATATGCTTTTTGCAAACGCTTTGGGCAGGCAGATATTTATTGACAGCCGGGAGATGACTGAGGCAGATAACAGCGGTATTTACCCGGTTTACACATCATCTAGCAAGCTTTCGCCCGATATGTATCAGATAAGCCCCGACTTTACCTGCCCCCCTATGGGCATTACCGCCTTTGCGCTGGTAAAGTACGCTGACGGCGAGACAATGCTCTACTGCGATACGCTGTACAACACGGCATTCAATGAGGGCTTGTTTGAAGAGTATTACAAATATGTTGAGGAGTATATAGACAGCTACACCACCGATATGGCAAACGCAAAAAGCTATATTCCTGCTGACGAATATTTTTCGAGCATTAAATGGGCGGAAGACTATGGCAGCATTGCAAACTATCTGACGATAGAGCAGCAGGCAGACAGCACGCTTGTTAACTTCTACACCGCCACGGGCGCGCCCTACAACATCTTCACAATTACCGACAGCGATCTTTCAGAGCCGTTTTACAGCGCTATTGTTGCTTACAGTGCGGACAGCGATATGCTCAGCTACAGTGTAGATATAGGCAGCGGCGAGAATGTTTTCGTGGCGGCAGTGCCTATGTATGATCTTGACCTGCCGGTTGTGATAGCCGACAGCGCCTACCCCGAAAATATTACGTATATCGGCGATGATGTTGTCGAATACGAGAATGATCGGTAAGCTAAGCGCTATCTCAGCTTTACGGGTTTGTCTGTAAGTCCGCAGATGTAGTCCATCGAAACGTTATAATACTGCGCGAGAGCTATGGCTTTGTGCATGGGTATCTCATACTCGCCGCGCTCCCAACGCGAATACTGCTTCTGGGTAGTGCCGAGCACGGCGGCTATATCCTCCTGTTTCAGGTCGCTGTCCTCGCGCAGATCTCTTATCCTTTGGTATACCTTCACATTTTTCACTCCCCATTTTTGTAGAACTTTACAAATTATATCACAGTACAAATTTGTACTATTGACTTTACTACAAAAATGGGTTATACTTTATTGTGTCATAGTACAAATTTGTACTACAGAAAACAAAGAAAGACAGAGGCAAAAAAGTCATGAACAAATTTGAAATACTTGATAAAACAAACGCCGCCGCGTGCGACGAATACGAATACTTTGTATCACACCACAAAAACGGCTGTTTTACGCAGTCGCTGAAATGGACGAAAGTTAAAAACAACTGGCAGTGGGAGGCTGTGGCGGTGCGCGGCGATGACGGCTGCTTAACAGGAGTATGCACAATTATCATACGGCGTATACCGTTTGTAAAATGGGGATTTTTATATGCTCCGCACGGGCCTGTGTGCGACTATGACGACAAGGAAGTACTCACGGAGATAATGCAGGGCGTGCGCTCGCTGGTGAAGAAATACCGCGCGTATCAGTTCATGTGCGACCCGTGCATTACCGAAGCGCAGAGGGAGTACATACAGCCGCTTTTGGGCATGGGTTTTGAGCATGAGGTCGAGCCTGCGGAGCTTACTACCATTCAGGCGCGCAACAACTATATGCTGCTCGGCATTAAGGGCAAAACGCCCGACGAGCTGATAATGACTTTTCAGCCCGAATGGCGCAACCGCATAAGAAAGGCAGTGCGCAAGGGCGTTTACTGCGAAGCAATGGGCAGCGAGGGAGTTGATATGTTCTACCCTCTTATGGAGCAGACGGGAAAACGCGACGGTTTTTCGATACGCAGCAAAGATTATTTTGTGCGTATGCTTGACAGTCTAGGCAAAGAGCATTGCCGTCTCTTTATGTGCTTTGTGAATGATAGCGCAACGGGCAAAAAAATACCGCTCTCGGGAGCGGTGGCAACACAGTACGCAGGCAAGACCTGCTATGTTTACGGGGCATCATCTAACGAGAACCGCAATCTTTACCCGAATTACCTAATGCAGTGGAACATGATAAACTGGGCGCTTGAGGGCGGCTGTGATATATACGATTTTCAGGGCATACCTTTTTATAATGACAAGACCCACCCAAACTACGGCGTTTACAAGTTCAAAAAGGGCTTTAACGGTGAGGTGGTATCATACGCAGGAGAGTTTTACTTTGTATACAGCCGCTTCAAAAAGAAGCTGGCGGATACAGCCCAAAGTGCGGTAATGAAGATACACGACAGGAAAACAAAAAAGATACTGAAACGCTCGGGAAAACAAAGTCCGCAGGCAGTTCAAAGCCCTCAGCCTAAGCCTGTATAAAAACATCTTGACAAAAATGCAAAAGCCGTGTATAATAGTATTGTTCTTTAACGTTTAAAAGCGTAAAAGCGTAAAAGCGCAAAAGTATTAAACCGATAAAGAACATACTACATACAGAAACGGAATGATGATATGAATCTGGCTATCTGGCTGACGCTTGCTGTTTATCTTGTAATTATGATAGGCATAGGCGTTTATTGCAGAAAACTCTCCTCGGGCGTGTCGGAATTTGTTCTCGGCAACAGAGGCATAGGCGCGTGGTTCACTGCCTTTGCATACGGAACGTCGTACTTTTCGGCGGTAATATTCGTAGGCTACGCAGGCAAATTCGGCTGGAGCTACGGTGTGGCTTCAACGTGGATAGGCATGGGCAACGCCATTATCGGCTCGCTTATGCCATGGCTGATACTTGGCAAGCGCACGCGCATTATGACAAAACACCTTGACTCGAAAACTATGCCCGACTATTTTGAAAAGCGCTATTTCAGTCACACGCTGAAAACTGCCGCCGCGGTGATAATTTTCCTGTTCCTTATCCCCTACACCGCCTCGGTCTACAACGGTCTTTCAAGGCTGTTTGAGAAGGGCTTCGGCATACCTTACAAATACTGCATTATAGGCATGGCTGTATTTACTGCT
Organism: uncultured Clostridia bacterium; assembly: GCA_947632425.1. Taxonomy (GTDB): domain Bacteria; phylum Bacillota; class Clostridia; order Oscillospirales; family Ruminococcaceae; genus UBA7477. Next base: position 5,430 of record CANRPG010000108.1, read on the forward strand.
ATATACGTAATTATAGGCGGCTACAAGGCAACTGCCATGAACGACTTTGTGCAGGGCGTGTTCATGCTGGTCGGTATTGTGGCTGTAGTGCTTGCGGTGCTCGATCAGCACGGAGGACTTACCTCTTCTATAAACGCTATGGGCGAGATACCCACTGACAGCGGCGAGACGGGGCTGTTCAGCAGCATTCTGGGTCCCGACCCGATAAATTTGCTGGGCGTTGTGATACTCACCTCGCTGGGCACATGGGGTCTGCCGCAGATGGTTCAGAAATTCTACGCGATAAAAGACGACAGAGCCGTAAAGATAGGCACTATTGTTTCTACGGTTTTCGCTGTAATAGTTGCAGGCGGCTGCTACTTCCTCGGCGGCTTCGGCAGGCTGTTTGTTGAAAAAGATGCGGCAGGCAGCCCTGTCGGCGGCTTTGACGCTATTGTGCCTGCGATGATGGAAACACTGCCCGACATACTGTTCGGTATTGTAATAGTTCTGGTACTTTCGGCTTCAATGTCAACGCTGTCGTCCTTGGTGCTGACTTCTTCGTCAACTCTGACCCTCGACCTTGTAAAGCCCATTATGAAAGAAAAGATGGACGAGAAAAAGCAGGTGCTGATAATGAGGATATTCATTGCGGTGTTCCTGACGGTTTCGGTAGTGCTGGCGATATTCACGCTCGATAATCCCCAGACGATAATATCAACGCTGATGTCAATTTCTTGGGGCGCGCTGGCAGGTGCGTTCTTAGCGCCGTTCATGTACGGGCTTTTCTGGAAGGGCGTTACCAAAGCGGCGGTATGGGCGAGCTTCATCTGCGGCGTTGGCATAACTGTTGTGCATATGTGTCTGTACACGCTGAAGATAGGCAACCTCGACCTGCCTATGACTATAGGAAAGCTCAGTCTTGCCTCGCCGATAAACGCAGGCGCGTTTGCAATGCTGCTGGGTCTTGTGGTAGTGCCGCTGGTAAGCCTTATCACGCCAAAACCCGACAAGGAGAAGGTTGAGGAAGTGTTCGCTTGCTATCAGAAGCAAGAGGTCAAAGAATAAAAGAAAGAAACGGTTTCACGGTTTTTGCGTGAAGCCGTTCACCTTTTAGAGGCAAGAGGCAAGAAGATGAAATTTTGCATTTCGCGCTAACTATAAAATCATGTCAAGAAAGGGAAAGTTTTCGATCGACCCTTTTTCAAAAGGGTCGTCAGGTCGAGGGTGAAACCCTCGTCGCCGTCCGCAGACGGCGAAAGCCCCATACGGCAGGCGCTCCGCAAAGGGTGAATTTCAAAATAGTCCGGTGGACTATTTTGAAAGAGGGAACGCCCTGCAAGAGAGGGCGT
>CANRPG010000109.1 GCA_947632425.1 uncultured Clostridia bacterium
GGCTTTCGCCGTCTGTGCCGGGTCTGAAATCCTCAACAGGCGGAAGCTTCAGCGGCAGTTCTTCATAAGGCACTGCTACCATGCCGCACTTGGGACAATGCACTATAGGTATAGGCTCGCCCCAGTATCTCTGGCGGTTGAAAGCCCAGTCTTTCATTTTATACTGAACGCCCTTTTCGCCGCAGCCTTTTTCTTCAAGCACGGTAAGTATCTTCTCTATTGCATCTTTCTTTTTGGTAATGCCGTTGAGCATTTCGGAGTTGACCATTTCGCCGTCGCCTGTATAGGCTTCTTTAGAAATATCGCCGCCCTTTATTACCTCGATTATATCAATGCCGAACTTCTTTGCAAAGTCGTAGTCACGGGTATCGTGCGCAGGAACAGCCATTATAGCGCCTGTGCCGTAACCCATCATTACATAGTCGGAGATATAGACGGGTATCTCTTTGCCGTTTATCGGGTTTATGGCGGTAAGACCCTCTATCTTCACGCCTGTTTTGTCTTTCACAAGCTGCGTTCTTTCAAACTCGCTTTTCTTGGCGCACTGTTCTCTGTAGTCAAGAAGTGCATCCATATTGTCTATCATGTCTTTATACTTATCTATGATAGGGTGCTCGGGCGCTATTACCATAAACGTTACGCCGTAGAGGGTATCGGGGCGCGTGGTATATATACGCAGCATTTCGTCGCACTGCTTTATCTTGAAGTTTACAAATGCGCCTGTGCTCTTGCCTATCCAGTTTTCCTGCTGGAGCCTGATATTCGGCAGATAATTTACCTCGTTAAGACCCTGCAACAGCTTGTCGGCATACTCGGTTATGCGCAGATACCACACTTCTTTTGTTTTCTGTACTATATCGGTATGGCATATATCGCACTTGCCGCCCTGTGAATCCTCGTTGGAAAGCACTACCTTACAGCTGGGGCAGTAGTTTACAAGCGTTTTATCTCTGAACACCAGACCATGCTCGAACATCTTGAGGAATATCCACTGAGTCCACTTATAATAGCCCTCGTCGGTAGTGTCTACAACTCTTGACCAGTCAAACGAAAAGCCTACTTTTTTCAGCTGATTTGTAAACTTTTCGATATTTGTATCGGTAACTTTTCTGGGGTGAACGCCCGTTTTTATAGCGGTATTCTCGGTAGGCAGACCGTATGCATCGAAGCCTATCGGGAAAAGAACGTTGTACCCTTCCATTCTTCTTTTGCGGCAGACAACTTCAAGACCCGAATACGCCTTGATGTGACCTACGTGCATACCTGCTCCAGACGGATACGGAAACTCAACAAGCCCGTAAAACTTAGGCTTTGAGGTATCTTCCGAAGCCTTGAAGCAGTCGTTTTCCTCCCATATTTTCTGCCATTTGCTCTCCACTTTTGCGTGATCGTATTTTTCCATATATATCAGTCCTTTTACATAAAATTGCTGTCAGTCTTTTTTGAGCAGGTGAGATATGTCTATCTGCTCGCCGTCGCTCCACAGTCTTTCAAGATTATAAAACTGCCTTGTTTCTTTATAAAAAACGTGCACCACAACGCTGCCGTAATCGAGCACTATCCAGTTTGCGCTCTGATAGCCCTCTATACGCAGCGGCATAAGACCGCTCTCTTTCAGCTTATACTCAACTTCGTCCGCAAGAGCCTTAGTCTGCGTGGTAGAAGTGCCGTTTGCTATAACAAAATAATCGGCTATAACGGTAAGGTCGCGAATGCCTATTACCTTTATATCCTCAGCCCTTTTTGAATCAAGAGCCTTTACCGAAATTTCGACCATCTGCTGTGATGTAAGTTCTGCCATATATATCACTCGCTTTCTTTCTTCTTTTTACTGCTTTTCATTTTGCCTACAAATTCGTTATATGCGCCCCACGTTGACTTTGTTATATAGCTGCCCTTTTTAACGTCGTCGCTTATGGCATAGCTCAAAGCCTCAAACATTGCTTCTTCAAGGCTGTCGTATGCCACTTTGCGCATTTTCTTTACGTCCTTGTAATCCCTGTCGGCAGAGATAAGGTCTGCAAGGTATATCACCTGCGCGAGGGGCGGCAAATTCGGCGCTGCGGTGGTGTGGTACCTGATAGCCTGCAACACGCCGGTATCTTGAATACCAAGCTGCGTTTTTACCGTGACCGCACCTGCAATTGCGTGCAGCAGCGGCGGAGTTTCAAGCTCCTCTTTTTCAACATCAAGGTCGCACTGCTGCGCAAGCTCTCTTTGCTCGTCAATATCCAGTTCTTTAGCGCAGTCGTGCAGATAGCCTGCCACGAATGCTCTGTCATCGTCAACGCCGTATCTGCGTGCAAGCTTTATCGCCTCATACGCGACATTGACGGAATGTATATATCTTTTCTTGCTCATGCGCGGCTTCAAAAATGCGCTGAGCTGTTTTATCTGTCGCTCGGATAACAAATTATCACCCTACTTATATAGCTTATGTTCATAAATGTATTGTACTATTTTTTTCGGAAAATAGCAAGAGGTATCACGCATTTTTTTAATGCTATCGCGTATCTCTGTCGAAGACACCTCGCACGGCAGCGCATCTGTGACCACTATCTCGCCGCCGCATTTATCTGTAAGATATTTTGCAAAGGTGCGAAGTTTCTGCGTTGTATCGTCATTTTTGCGAGATACGCACACAAGGGAAGCTAAACTTAATATCTCATCATATCTGTACCATTTATCAAAGTACAAAAGCATATCGCTGCCGATGACCAGCCACAGCTTGTCCTTGGGGTAAAGCTCTTTGAAATGCCGCACGGTATACACCGAATAGCTTTTGCCGCTTTGGTTCATTTCCCAGTCAGAAACTGTGGCGCAAGGCATATCTTCAAAGGCTATTTTGCACATTTCAAAGCGATCTGCATCGCTGACCATGCCGCTTGCCTGCTTATGGGGCGGCAACCTGTCGGGCATAACGATAAGCTTATCGAGCTTTACCGCTTCAACAGCCGTTTTTGCAAGGTATATATGCCCGTTATGCACGGGGTCGAACGTACCGCCGAAAATACCGATATTCATCATTGTTTCTTAGCTTTCTTGGGAAGCTCTATAACAGGCTTCTGCGCGTTTCTTTTAAACAGCACCGCCTTTGAGCCTATCACCTGAACCACATCTGCGTTTATTGCGCCTGCTATCTCAGCGGCTGCCTCGTTCGCACTGTACAAAGAATTGCCCAGCACCGCTATTTTTACTATCTCATGCGCTTTTAAGTAGTCGTCTATCGCTTTTATCTGCGTTTCGCTCACGCCGCCTTTGCCCACCTGAAAAACAGGCTCCAGCTTTTGCGCTATGCTTTTTAGATACGCTCTTTGCTTAGTTGTAAATTCCATTATTTTTCCTCGTTTTCTTTCTTTATGGCGGCTATCAGCTTTTCAAGAGCTCTGCCCCTGTGGCTTACCGCATTTTTGAACTGCTGCGTATGCTGCGCAAAGCTTTTTCCATCATACATAAATATCGGGTCGTAGCCAAAGCCGTTATCGCCCTGCGGTGCATAGCCTATACTTCCCTCGCACTCGCCGCGCACGGATACTTCTCTGCCGTCTTCAAAAATAAAATGTATGACAGCCACGAACCTTGCTGTGCGCTCGTTTTCGGGAACATCTTTCATTTTTTCAAGCACCAAAGCATTGCGCCCCCCGCTGTCGGGCACTCCGCCGTACCTTGCCGAATACACGCCGGGCTCGCCGCCGAGGGCATCTATAACAAGTCCGCTGTCATCTGCCAGAACGTTGCAATGCGCCGCCTCAAACAGCGCTCTTGCTTTTATAGCCGCGTTTTCTTCAAAGGTACTGCCCGTTTCCTCGGCATCTAAAGTTATACCAGCCTCGCTTTGCGACATTACCTCATACCCCAGCGGAGAGAGAATTTGTTTATACTCGGCTATCTTGCCCTTATTGTTGCTTGCTATGACAAGTTTCATAACTACCCCTCAATCAAACAGAGCCTCTACAAAATCGTGCGTATCAAAGGCTTGAATATCCTCTATCTTCTCGCCGACGGTGACAAGCTTTACCGGCACTTTGAGCTCATCGGTTATCGAGATAATTATGCCGCCTTTTGCGGTGCCGTCAAGCTTTGTTAAGATTATGCCAGTGATGTCGGCTGCCTCGTTGAACTGCCGCGCCTGATTAACAGCATTCTGACCCGTGTTTGCATCGAGAGCCAGCAGCACTTCAAGAGAGCAGTCCTCAGCCTGCTTATGCACAATGCGAGATATTTTTTTAAGCTCGTCCATAAGATTTTTCTTGTTGTGCAGTCTGCCTGCGGTATCGCATATAACAACATCTGCTTTTCTTGCCTTTGCTGCTGTAAGGGCATCGAAAACCACTGCGGCAGGGTCGCCGCCCTCGTTGTGCTTTATTATGTCAACGCCTGCACGCTGTGTCCACACCTCAAGCTGGTCAATTGCCGCCGCTCTGAAAGTATCAGCCGCCGCGACTATTACCTTTTTGCCCTCGTTTTTCAGCTGATATGCCAGCTTGCCTATAGCGGTGGTCTTGCCCACGCCGTTCACGCCTATGACAAGTATCACAGAAGGCACGGTATCCATAACCAGCGGCTGCGGCTCGCCGAGAAGCTCCTCGATTATCTCTTTGAGCATATCCATTATCTTCTCAGGCTCTTTAACGCCGTTTTCTTTGACCCTCTGCCTTAGCATATCGCATATCTTCACGGAAGTTTCAGCGCCTATATCGCACATGATAAGCGTTTCTTCAAGCTCTTCAAACAGATCTTCGTCTATTTTTGTAAACTTGTTGAGCAGCCTTGCTATGCCGCCTATCAGCGAATTTTTTGTTTTTGAAAGACCGTTTCTCAGTTTTTCAAACAATCCCACTTTGATCACCTCTTAAATATCAGCTTTCGCCGCCGTCTGCGCTTTGCGCCTGATCGACGGTCATTTTCAGCAGGCGCGACACGCCTTTTTCCTGCATGGTAACGCCGTAGAGCACATCGGCTTCTTCCATAGTACCGCGCCTGTGTGTTATGGCTATAAACTGCGTTTTATCCGTAAACCGCCGCAGATACTGCGCATATTTTGCAACGTTCACATCGTCAAGCGCCGCCTCTATCTCATCGAGCAGGCAAAACGGCGACGGCTTCACCGTAAGTATAGCAAAATATATCGCAATTGCCACAAACGCCTGCTCGCCGCCCGAAAGAAGCGATAAGTTTTTTATAACCTTGCCCGGCGGTGCAACGCGTATCTCTATGCCGCTTTCAAGAATATCGTCGGGGGCTTCAAGCAAAAGTTCTGCCTTTCCGCCGCCGAAAAGCTCCGAAAAAATTCTCTTGAAACTCAGGTTTATCTTTTCAAAACTTTCGGTGAACATATTCTTCATATTCTCGGTAAGCTCCGCAATGAGCTTTTCAAGGTCGCGCTTCGAGCCTGTAACATCTTTGAGCTGACCCGACAAAAACTCATATCTTTCAGAAACTTCGCGGTATTCTTCTATTGCGCCAAGGTTCACATTACCAAGGCGTTTTATCTTATTACGAAGCTCTGTAAGCCGCTTATTTGCAGCCGAAATATCTTCAAGCGGCTGACTTTTTTCATCTGCCTCGCTTTTTGTCAGCGAATACTGCTCCCACAGTGAGGATATTATTTTATCGTATTCCTCCTGCACTGCCGCCTGCTTTTCCGAAGTTCTCGCTATATCCTGCGAGAGCTTCTCGCGCGTGTCGTTCTTTACTTTCAAAAGCGCTCTTTGCTGTGCGGCAAGCTCGTCAAGGCGTTTATGCTCTGCCTGTTTGACCTTGATATCGCCGTTTATTTTTTCAATTCTGCCGTCCTTGTCGGACATGGAATTTTTTATGCTCTCTATCTCGCGCTTCTTGTCCTCTATCAAAGCAAGCTGCGTTTTTATCTGCTCTTCAAGCGAATCTCTGTCTTTGCCAAGGTCGCTGATGCTTTCTTCAAGCTGCTTTGCCATATCAAAATGCATCTGCATATCTTTTTCAAGAGAGACCCTTTGCAGTCTCATCTGCGAGAGTTTTTCAGCAAGCGCTTCACGCTCGGCGCGGCTGTCGGTTCGGCTTTGCTGAGAAGCCGCAAGCTCCTTTTCCTTTTCAGCCGCCTGCTGATTTACTTTTGCAAGCTCGTCCGCGGCGCTTTGGCTGTCGCTCTCGTTTACTTTAAGCCGCTCGGCAAGTTTTGCGGTCTGCCTGTCAAGGTCTTCGAGCCGCTCATCAAGCCTGTCGCGCATTTCGGTTATAAGCTTCAGTTCGCCCTCGGTCTTTATGATGTCCGTATTGCGCTGAGTTATTATCTCGCTTTGCGCCTCGCTGTCGGCGACAAGTTTGTCATGCTCCTGTTTCAGCCTGCGCAGAGAATTATCAAGCTCTTTCTTTTTGGAACCCAGTTCTTCTATCTGCGCGCTTAGCTTTTCTATCTCGCTTCTTCTTGTAAGTATGCCCGAAGAACTTGCCGCGCTTCCTCCCGTGAAAGAACCGCCTGCGTTTATCACCTGACCGTCAAGCGTTACTATTCTGAAGCGGTAGCTGAATTTTCTTGCCATTATTGTAGCCATATCGAGGTCTTCCGCCACTACCGTGGTACCCAGCACCGAAAGCACGATTTCTTCCAGCCGCTTATCGTATGTAACAAGCTGGTTCGCCATTGCCACATAGCCCTCGCAGG
>CANRPG010000110.1 GCA_947632425.1 uncultured Clostridia bacterium
AGGCTCTCTCTTGCAGAGCCTCTCCTCTTAGAAAACAGTCCACCGGACTGTTTTCTAATTCACCTCTTGCAGAGCGCCTGCCGTTTGGGGCTTTCGCCGTCTGCGGACGGCGACGAGGGGCTCGCCCCTCGACCTGACGACCCTTTTGAAAAAGGGTCGATCGAAAACTTTTCCTTTCTTGACAAGATTTTAAAATACGCGGCGCAAGCCGCACCTTAACTATTCACCACACTTGACCGCCTGCTTTGCAGCCGTCCAAGTGCAGAAGAACCCTCTTCGAGGCTTCTTCCCATTCACTATTCACTAATTCTTCCTATATATCAATAAATATCGGCTTTCTTTCCTTAAAATATACCACCCTGTCAAAGCCTGCCGACTTCGCCTCTTTCGCCGCCTCCAAAATGCCCGAGCCAACGTCTTTTACATAGTGCGCATCAGAGCCCAGCGTTATCATCTCGCCGCCCAAACCTCTGAACATCTTCGCGTATTTCGCCACCGGGAAAGTCATACCTGCCCCCTGCCGAATACCCGAGCCGTTTATCTCCAGCGCCTTGCCGTTTTGCGCCAGCCTTTTCAGCGCGCTTTCAATAATGCAGTCAAACTTCGCCAAGTCAACTGCAATGCCGTTTTTTATGTAGTACCTCAAAGGATAGGTCAGGTGCGCCAGCGAGTCAAACTTCCCCCAAGCGCATAACTTGTCTATCTGCGTAAAATACCGCTCCAGCAGTTCTTCCGCCTCCGCCTGTGACATATCGCCGTAATTTAAAAACGCAAAGTCCTCCGTCTGCGGCAGCTGATGCACTGAGCCTAAAATAAAATCTATCCGCTTGTCGTCAACCACGATCTGCGCAATTTCGGGCTCTTCTTGCGCCTGACCCAGCTCTATGCCGCATAATAGCTCTATCGCGCCTTCATATCTTTCTTTTATACCGCTTATATATCCTACCGAGCGCTCATAATCGCTCTTGAAATCAAAGTACGGATATATTTTAGTGCCGCCGTAGTGTTCTTCAGTATACCACCTGTTCACCTCGCAGTGATCTGTAATAGCATATGCTTTAAGCCCCAGCGATACGGCTTTCTCTATCATTTCAAAAACATCTGCATCACTGTCTACCGAAAAACGCGAGTGTGTGTGCAGGTCTGCCATACCTTTTATATATGTCACTGCGCCGCCTCCTGTGTCGTATCTCCGCTTTGCGCCACTTCCGTACTTTGTGTATCATCGGGTAAAGGCTCGCCCCTGAACAATAGTTTCAGTATTATCGGCGTAAGTATTGAAGATACCATTATAAGAAGTATCACAGATGTAAAATACTTCGCATCTAAAAGTCCTACCGATAACCCTTTCTGCGATACTATCAGAGCCACTTCACCCCTCGTCATCATTCCCACGCCGACTTTCATGCTGTCTTTCAGCTTGTACCCCAGTATCTTAGACATCAGTCCGCAGCCGATTATCTTAGTTATCAAAGCTACAAATACAAACCCTACCGAGAACAGCACAAGCTCTCCCGTAAAGCCGTCGAACTGCGTTTTAAGACCAATGCTCGCAAAGAATACAGGCGCAAATATCATGTATGAACTTATGTCAACTTTCCTCGCTATGTACTCCGAGTCCATAATACTGCAAAGAATAAGCCCTGCAACGTATGCGCCCGTTATGTCAGCAATGCCGAAAAACCTCTCCGCCGCGAACGCTAAAAACATACACAGCGCTAAGCCGAGTATCGGTATTCTCCTGCGGTGAGGGTACTTTTTGTCTATAAACTTGAAAATGTAGTGCATCGTCACTCCAACAGCCGCGCTGAAAAGTATGAACAGCCCCGTGCTCAATACCACCTGCGACGGCTTTGTCGCCGGGTCTTTGAAGCCAATAACGAACGTCAGCACTATTATGCCTATAACATCGTCAATTATCGCCGCGCTCATTATAAGCGTGCCTATCTCGCCTTTCAGCCTGCCAAGCTCTTTAAGGGTCTGCACCGTAATGCCTACCGAAGTCGCAGTCATTATCGTGCCAATGAAAATCGCCCTGAAAAACTCCGTGCTGCCAATTTCAGAAAATCCGTAAAACAGGCTGTAAAGCAGCGTTCCGCCTGCCATCGGCACAAATACGCCTGCCGTAGCAACAAGCAAAGCCTTCGGGCCCGTTATCAGCAGCTCTTTCATGTTTGTTTCAAGTCCTGCACCGAACATCAGAAGTACAACGCCTATCTCAGCCATCATCGAGAGAAAGTCAGACTGCTGTACCCAGCCGAGGCAAAACGGGCCTATGATAAGTCCAGCCACAATTTCGCCCACTACCTGAGGGGCTTTGAGCTTTTGCGCCAGCAGCCCAAAAATTTTTGCGGTAACGATTATCACCGCAAGGTCTCTGAAAAAGTCTATCCTGTCCATAATAATACGACCTTCTATTAGAATTTTAGAAGTTAGCTATTAGAGGTAAGATGTTAGAAGTTAGAGGTTAGAAATGGTTTTATAACGTTTGCGCAGTCTTGCCCCATTAGAAGTCAGAAGCGAGAGGTTAGATGTTAGAAACGCTCTTGCAAATTTCGCGGAAAATTTTCACTGCTGCGGTTCAGAGTTAGAAGCAAGAAATGTATTTTCAACGTTTGGCATAACCCCACCGCTCATACAGCATACTTGTAAATAATTTTTTAAAAGAAGAAAAATAGGTTGAATTTATCCTATAAATATGATATAATAGATATAAAGGAGGTCATCACTATGAATGTAGATACCAAAAATCTTGTATCCATAACGGAAGCCAACCAAAACTTTTCGCGTGTAGCCCGAATGGTCGATGAAAGCGGCTCTGTCGTGATACTGAAAAACAACACACCGCGCTATCTTGTCATTGAATTTGAGAAAGCCGAAAAGGAGCAGCTTGCCGACGGCGAGGATATAGCGGCTATATCAAAGCGCCTTATTGCCAAAAACCGCGAGGCATACGAGGAGCTAGCCAAATGATAATTATTTCAAAAGAACAGGTCATTTTTCTCCATTCTCAGCTTATTTCCGAAACCGGCGGTACAGACGGTCTGCGCGATGAGGGTATGCTCGAATCCGCATTGAGTGCACCTTTTCAGGTATTTGACGATACGGAAGTATATCCGTCGTTACAGCAAAAAGCCGCGAGACTTTGCTATGGTCTTGTAAAGAACCATGCATTTGTGGACGGCAACAAACGTATCGGTGCACACGTCATGCTTGTTTTTCTGTCGCTCAACAAGATAGAGTTGGAATATACGCAAAAGGAACTTGCCGATGTAATACTGAAAGTTGCATCGGGTGACATTTCTTTTGAAAAACTTCTTGAATGGATCATCGGACATCAAGAAAACTGTTAAAATTCAGATGTAGAGATCAGAAACGGTTTTGCAGCGTTTGCGCAAAGCCGTTTTTGCGCTATCAGAGGTAAGATGTTAGAAGTTAGAGGTTAGAAACGCTCTTACAAATTTTGCGGCAAATTCTCACTGCTGCGGTTCAGAGTTAGAAGCAAGAGGGCAAGATGTGCGTTTTGCCTCTTATTTTCTTGCCTCTATTTGCAGTAATTTTCTATGTAATTCGCAATGCAGTATTCCACAATGTCCTTCGCCTTTTCCTCGCCCTGGATCTCGTCTATCACCGTGTCCTTGCCCTCAAGCTGCTTGTAAACAGAGAAAAAGTGCGACATTTCGTCAAAAATGTGCTTGGGCAGCTGCGCTATGTCGGTGTATACGTTGTAGGTCGGGTCGTTTATCGGCACGCAGATTATCTTCTCGTCCGCCGCGCCGTTGTCCATCATTTTGATTACCCCTATCGGTCTGCACTTCACCAGCGAGAGCGATGCTAAGGTCTGCGAGCACAGCACCAGCACGTCCAGCGGATCGCCGTCGTCAGCGTATGTGCGCGGTATAAAACCATAGTTTGCAGGGTAGTGAGTCGAGGTGTACAGAATCCTGTCCATCTTCAGAAGCCCCGTCTCCTTGTCCAGCTCGTACTTTATCTTCGAGCCCTTCGGTATCTCTATCACCGCGTCAAATTCGTCCTTGTGTATCCTCTTGGGTGATATGTCGTGCCATATGTTCATAACTATCTTTCCTTTCCAAAGTTTTCTATTTATGAATAATTTTATGATATGCGAGTATAATTTTATAAAGAACAAGCCTTTGCTGTCCACTAAATTGTACGCGTTTCGACAAATTTCGATTTGCAGTCCGTACAATCGTACAGTTAATGTGCTATCATATATACAGAAGAAAAAATCACAGCTATTTTTAAGAAAAGAGGAATTTTTATGTATGTATCAGTATGTATCGTAGGTCTCGGCATAATAATAACAACTTCGTGGTATCAGTTTTTGTCTGAAGTTGCGCGCCGCAGCGAGAACAAGCGCCGCCTTGAAGCTTCGGCAGAAAGCCGCGAATATGAAGACCACGCCGCGTAAAGCTTTGTTTCGGTTACTATTATAGCCCATTGCCCCGACAAAATCAAGAGCAAGGCAAAAATTTATTGAAATTTATCAAAAAAGTCGTTTACCGCCGCCGCGATAGCGACTTTTTTCTATGCCCGACTCTGCACTGCTTTTTGCCGAATCAGAAGTTTATTCCTTGCTTTTCAAAGTGCATACGACCAGATCAAAATCATCGAACAGCCTGAGCGACGTTCCGCTGTTGCCCATTCCCCTGCTTACTATCATCTCGCCGCGGTAAAAATAGTATTCTCCACCCGTGTATTCCGGGAAAAGCCCCTGCCCCGGCGCGTATAAGCCGTCCTTGAACGGGAATCGTATAAGTCCCCCGTGCGCGTGTCCGCAAAACATCAGGTCTGCAAACGGCTCGCATACCATTTCAGCGTTTTCGTCAAGATACGCCGCCTTATACCCCAGTATCTTCTCCGCATCTTCGGGGAAGTGATTGAGCCATATAACAAACGGGCTTTCTGAAAGCTGCTTTGAAAACTCCCCCATAGGCACAGTGTACCCGTAAGAGCCTGCCACCGTTATGCGCTCGCCGCCCTTTTCAATGTCCACAGCCCTCTCCATTACTATCTCGATACCGTTATCCTCGCAGCAATTTGTCAGCTTTTCCATCTGCTTATCCGTAAGCCGCATATCGTGATTTCCCCATACCAGATAGCACGGCGCGACCTTCGATATATCCTCAAAAAACATCATCGTGTCGTTTATGTCCGTCAGGTGCGAGTCCACCATATCCCCGGTCAGCACTATAATATCAGGCTGCTGATCCGATACCATCTCCACCAGCTTCTGCTCAAACCCGTCACCGTGCTTGTGATAGTCCGAGATCTGCACTATTTTGAACCCGTCAAAACTCTGCGGCACTTTCTCGCTTTCATATTCATAGCTGTCTACGCTTATGTGCGTGTTTGAGTATACCGTCTCAGCTATAAGCAGCGCATCTATCACCGCCGCCAGCAAAAGCAGTATTACTTTGAACAGCCGCCTTTTCTTTTCTTTCATGAGCTTTCCTCCTCTTTATGTAAGCGTGTCGGCATCGTCGTTTTCGTGCTCCGCCATAAGCCTTACAGCCTCTTCCATAAGCTCTATAGTGTGCTCTCCCTTTTCAAGCCGCAGCGAGAAGAAAGGTCTTTCAACACCCTCCTGCGAAACCTTTATCCTTCCAACGTACTTGTCCAGCAGTGCAAGTATCTGCCCCATGGTCGGGCGCGTAACGTAAAAATACAGCACTTCTCCGCGCTGAGATATCTCCGTTACCCCCAGCCGCGACGACATATTTCTTATAAGCGCTACCTTTATAAGCCCCTTCGCAGACTTCGGCAATTCTCCGTACCTGTCCTCCAGCTCGTCTATAACATCGAGGCTGTCCTCCTCGTCGGTTATGCCTGCAATGCGCCTGTATGCGTCTATCCTCTGCGACTGGCTCTCTATGTAGCTTTCAGGTATGTATGCATTTATAGCCACGTCAACAAGGCAGTCCTCCGATGTTACTTTCGGCTCTTCGCCCTTTGCCTGCGCAATAGCTTCGTTGAGCAGTTTTATGTACATATCATAGCCTATGGCTTCCATGTGCCCATGCTGCTTTCCGCTGAGCACCGAGCCTGCGCCGCGTATCTCCAGATCTCTCACCGCTACCCTGAAACCGCTGCCGAACTGCGTAAACTCCCTTATCGCATCCAGCCTGCGTGAAGCCACCTCCGTCAGAGTTTTGCCCCTCCTGAACGTAAAGTATGCAAATGCCCTGCGGTTAGAACGCCCCACTCTGCCGCGAAGCTGATATAGCTGCGAAAGCCCCAGCCTGTCAGCATCTTCAATAATAAGCGTGTTTACATTCGGCACGTCAACGCCCGTTTCAATTATCGTCGTGCATACCAAAATATCTATCTCGTGGTCTATAAGCTGCCGCCACTTTTCCGAAAGCTCCCTCTCGTCCATCTGCCCGTGAGCTACAGCAATTCTCGCCTCCGGCAGCAGCTCCTGCAATTCATTCGCACAGCGGTATATCGTGTCTACCCTGTTGTGTATGTAATATACCTGTCCGCCCCTGCGAAGCTCTTTAGCACACGCCTGCGCTATAACAGCCCCGTTGTACTCCGCAACATACGTCTGAACAGGATACCTGTCCTGAGGCGGTTCTTCAATGACCGACATATCCCGTATTCCGCTCATAGCCATA
>CANRPG010000111.1 GCA_947632425.1 uncultured Clostridia bacterium
TGGACAACGCGAACATCGAGTACATAAAGTGGGATATGAACCGCCAGATAACCGAGGCAGGCTCTGCCGCTTTGCCGAAAAATAGGCAGAAAGAGCTTTGGCACAGATACGTTTTAGGCGTTTACGACCTTATGGAACGTCTGACTACAGATTACCCTTATATACTTCTTGAAAACTGTTCGGGCGGCGGCGCAAGATTTGACGCAGGTATGCTGTACTACTCTCCGCAGATATGGTGCTCTGACGACACCGATGCGATAGAGCGCCTTAAGATCCAGTACGGCACATCGCTTTGCTACCCCTGCTCGGCGATGGGCGCGCATGTTTCCGACTGTCCCAACCACACGGTAGGCAGAAACACGCCGTTTGAAACGCGCGGAAACGTGGCTCTGGTGGGCACTTTCGGCTATGAGCTCGATGTAACTCGCATACCGCAGCAGGACAGAGACATGATACCCAGTCAGATAGAAACATTCAACAAATATAACAGCCTGGTGCGCACGGGTGATCACTACCGCATAGGCAATATGTTCAAAGACAACACCTGGGACGCGTGGATGTTCACCGCGAAAGACAAGAGCGAGGCTCTGCTGGAGTTTGTTCAAGTGCTTGGCAGACCGAATGAACGCTCTCGCAGGATAAAGCTGAAAGGTCTTGACGAGAACGCATATTACTATGAAGAAAGCAGCCCCGATGTGAAGATCTCGGGCGCGGCTCTTATGAACGCAGGCATAAACATTGCTAACCTGTGGGGCGACTACCAGAGCAGGCTGTACCATTTTATAAGAGCGTAATTTGAAAGAGGTGTATTTTATGAAACGCAGAAATTTGGGGCGTATTGCGGCGATAATGCTTGCGGCTGTAACGGCGGCAGGCTGCATGGCTTCATGCGCAGGAAAAGACAACTCATCTTCAAGCGGCAAAGGCGAAAAGAAAGAAGATGTAAACTACTACAACGGTGAGGACATCGACACCGGCTGGACTTGGGGCAACGTTCAGATAGTCGGCGGCGGATACATACCGGGCATTATCTACAACCCCACCGAAGAGGGGCTTGCCTATCTGCGCACCGATATGGGCGGCGCATACAGGCTGAACAAAGAGACCAACCGCTGGGAGTGCATCACCGACTGCATAGGCGCAGACGACTGGAACCTCAACGGAATTGAATCTATCGCTACCGACCCCGTTGAACCTAACAGGGTGTATATCGCCTGCGGAACTTATATGTCGCAGGGCAACGGCGCGATACTTTCTTCAACAGATTACGGCGAAAACTGGGTAAAAACCGACCTGCCTTTCGGTGTTGGCGGAAACGAGCTTGGCAGAGGTGCAGGCGAACGCCTCGCCGTTGACCCCAACGACAACAGCATTATCTATTTCGGCTCGCGCACCGAGGGGCTTTACCGCTCAAAAGACTACGGAGCTACATGGCAACCGGTCGAATCTTTCCCTACCAAAGGCAAAATGACTGCCGAGGGCGCTTCAATGGGGCTTACCTTTGTGGCGTTCGATAAATCAAGCTCTGAAAAAGGAGAGGCTACAAAAACCATATTTGTGGGCGCGGCTCTGGGAAACGAGGATAACATTTTCCGCAGCGATGACGGCGGCGAAACGTGGACTGCCATTGCAGGCTCGAACCCCAGCACCGCCGAAAAAGCAATGCGTTACCCCTATGAAGGCAAAGTTTCAAACGGCTTTTTGTATGTTACATATGCAGACAAGGCTTTCCCCAACGATGCAAGCAAAGGCGATGTGTGCAAAATAAACATCTCCACGGGCGAGGTGAAAAATATAACCCCTGCCGAATTTGCTTACTGCGGCCTTGACGTTCAGGGAGATACGGTAGTTATTTCAACAATTTGCTGCTGGGTGCCGCAGGATAACATTCTTGTTTCTTACGACGGCGGCGAAACGTGGACGGGCTTCTGGGATCTTGACAGCAAGAAAAACAACTACACTATGGACGTTTCAAATGCCCCGTGGCTTGAATGGCACGGTCAGCTGAAGCTCGGCTGGTGGACTTCCGCGCTGGCTCTGAACCCTTTCAATACAGATGAACTTATGTACGGCACGGGCGCGACCGTCTACGGCACAAGCAATCTCTCATCTGTAAAAACGGGCGATATGAAGATAGATGTGCGCGCTATGGGCGTTGAAGAATGTGCAATTTTTGATATAGTTTCGCCAAGTGATCCGAACGGTCCCGAACTTTACTCTACTATGGGCGATGTTTACGGATTCAGACATGACGATGTAAACACCCCTCCGCAGCAGCATTTCGGCGATTTTGCCTCTACCGACTTAGCGGCTGCCGATGATGCGGCTCAATATGTTGTAAGAGCTACAGAGCAGGGCGATAAACCCGTTACCTACAGCACCGACAGCGGCGATACATGGCAGTATGTTGAAACGCTCCCCGAAGGTGAAAGCGGCAAAGGCGGCGGTCAGGTGGCTATGGCGTGCGACGGCTCTTCATTCATATGGATGCCGGGCGTTATAGGCTCGCAGGGGTATGTTACAACCGACTTTGGCAAAACGTGGACTCTTTGTGACGGTCTGCCGGGCGGCGCGCAGTTTATTGCCGATGGCGTTGACCCTATGCGCTACTATGCAGTAAAAGACGGCAGTTTTTACAGATCTTCCGACGGCGGCAAGACCTTTGAATACGTGACCGCAATGCTTATGACAAAGTGCGAAATGGTCGCCAGCAGCGAAGTGGCAAACGAGGTATGGCTGGCATCGGGCGGCACGGTATTTAAAATGGATATGTCGAAAAATGAAGCTCCCGTAAGAGTTTCAGCCGATATTACAGAGGCGTATGCCATAGGTCTCGGCAAGGGCGCAGAGGGCTCTGACAGCATGGCTGTGTACATAATAGGCGCGGCAGGCGAGCAGGGCTGGGGCGTGTATATGTCTGACGATGGCGGCGCAACTTGGAAAAAGATAAACGACGACACCGAACGCTGGGGCAACGTGAACAATAAAATAGTCGGCGACCCCAAAGTTTACGGCAGGTGCTATATCTCTACCAACGGCAGAGGCATAATAATGGGCAATATCAACAGTTAAAAATGCAGTATAATTGATATAATGCGGCAGCGGACACCGTCAGAAATGGCGATGTCCGCTGCCTTTGTAGATTTTATTGCGAGTGTCGTAAGCATATTTAAGTTTTGCCGCCGGATTTTGGGGCATAGTTTCGGCAATTTCGGCGATATTTTCGCATACTCTGCCCATTTAAAAATGCTTTCATTTATATATACACACGAAAAGCGCGGAATGTTACAAAAAATTTTTAGTTTCTACTTTTTGCACAATTTTGTGTATTTATTTTTGTAAATATTATATAAAAATCAGCCGTTGCGTACTTTTAGCCAAAGAGAGCGCGTTTTTTTCTGTAAAACTGTCAAAATGACGGTTGACAAACCGCTCGCGATATGGTATATTTGTATGTGTAGCAAATACATCTGTTTGCAGGAGGTGTACTTCATATGTCTGAGCGCAATGAAAGCGGCGAAAACGGTCTTGTGGTGGTAAACAGCGAGGTGCTTCCCGAAATAATACTGAAAGTGCTTGAAGCAAAACGCATGAAAGCGCGCGGAGATGCCAAAAATTCTACCGAGGCTTGCAAGGCGGTGGGCATATCGCGCAGTGCTTATTACAAGTATAAAGACAGCGTTTTCACATATGCCGAAAAGCTTACAAACAAAATAATCTCGCTTTATTTCGTTCTGCGTGACGAAAAGGGCGTGCTGTCGGCAATAATATCAAAGCTTTATGAGTACAGCGTGAACATTCTTACCGTCAACCAGAACATTCCGGTGGATTCGGTGGCGGCGGTAACAGTGTCGTTTCGCTTTGAGGGCGCGCAGATAGATACTTCTGTGATACAGAAAGAACTTGCGAAGATAAGCGGCGTTGTAAGCGTAAAACTTATTGCAGGCGAATGAACGGCGGCAGAAATATAAACATATCATTGTAATGAAAGGACTTTTAAAAATGAGCAGAAAGATAGCAGTAATAGGATACGGAGTAGTAGGTTCGGGCACGGTGGAGCTTTTTGAGATGAACCGCGAGAAGATAGAAAAGCGCGTGGGCTCGCCCATTGAGCTTGGCTATATCTTGGATCTTAAAGATTTCCCCGACAGTCCCTATGCGGATAAGTTGGTGAAGGATTTCAACATTCTTCTGCACGATCCCGAAGTTGAGGTTGTCGTTGAATCGGCAGGCGGAGCTACTTTTGCATACAGCTATACAAGGGCGCTTTTGGAGGCAGGAAAGAGCGTTGTTACATCTAACAAAGAGCTTGTAGCCAAAAAAGGCGCAGAGCTTTTAGCCATTGCCAAAGAGCACAACTGCAACTATCTGTTTGAGGCAAGCGTTGGCGGCGGCATACCGATAATAGGGCCTATCTACAGATGTCTTTCGGGCAACACCATTCAGGAGATAACGGGCATTCTCAACGGCACTACCAACTTTATTCTTACAAAGATGATAAAAGAGCAGCTGTCTTTTGAAGAAGCTCTCAAACAGGCGCAGGCAAACGGCTATGCCGAGGCAGACCCCACCGCCGATGTTGAGGGTCATGACGCTTGCAGAAAAATATGTATTCTGGGCTCTCTTGCTTACGGCAAGCAGATAGACCCCGAAAAGATACACTGCTCGGGCATTTCAAAAATAACCATGGCAGACGTTGACTATGCAGATGTTGCAGGTTACGTTATAAAGCTGATAGGCTCTGTAAAACAAACAAATGACGGCAGGATCGCAGCAAAGGTGTGCCCGAGGCTTGTTCCCAAAAAACATATGCTTGCGCACGTTGACGATGTGTACAATGCAATATGTGTAAAGGGCGACGGCATAGGCGATGCGGTGTTCTACGGCAGGGGCGCAGGCAAGCTGCCTACTGCTTCGGCAGTTGTGGGCGACGTTATAGATGCGCTCAGGCATAAGGGAACGAACATCGGCGTATACTGGCAGCAGGCAGAAGATGATATGCTGCTTCCTTACAAAGACGACGAAGCCGCCATGTATGTAAGGGTAAAAGGCGAGGACGCTCAGAAAAAATGCAAAGAGCTCTCGGAGATGTTCGGCGGTCTTATATTCCTTGACAGGCGTATGAGCAAGAGCATTGAAGAAGCGGCGTTCATAACTCCTTTCATGAAAGAGGCAGATATAGACAAAAGCCTTGCTATACTTTCACATTCTCTCTCTATCGAGAGCAAGATAAGGCTTCTGTAATAACGGAGTGACATTATAATGATAAGCATAAAAACACCTGCAACGAGCGCAAATCTCGGTGCAGGTTTTGACGCTCTCGGGCTGGCGGTAAGCCTGTATAACTACGTCGAAATGGAGGAGAGCGACAAAGTCGAGATAATCTCCGCCGACGGCACACAGATACCGACAGATGAGAGCAATATGGTGTATATTGCAGCGCGCGACCTGTTTGAAGTGTGCGGCAAAAAGCTGCGCGGTCTTAAAATACGGCAGACCAACAACATACCCATGACAAGGGGTCTTGGCTCGTCGTCGGCTTGCATAGTCGCAGGGCTTGTGGGCGCGAACAAGCTGCTGAGATCGCCCTTGGGAAATGACGATATAGTTGATCTTTCCGCGCAGATAGAGGGACACCCGGACAACACCGCGCCTGCGCTTTTGGGCGGTATAGTCACGGCTGTATTTGACGGCAGAAAGGTTCACTGGGTAAAGCAGGAAGTGTTTACTAAACTGAAGCTTGCCGCCGTGATACCCGATTTTGAACTGAGCACAACAAAAGCGAGAGCCTGCCTGCCAAAGCAGATAGACTTCCGCGATGCGGTTTATAATCTTTCAAGAGCCGCGCTGTTTTCGGCATCTTTGCTGACGGGCAAGTTTGAAAACCTTAAAACGGGCGTTGACGACAGACTTCACCAGCCCTACCGAATGGAGCTTATCCCGGGCGGAAAAGAAGTTTTTGAGATCGCCTATGCCCACGGCGCTTATGCCGCATACGTCAGCGGCGCAGGGCCTACGATAATGGCGATAGCAGACGAGGACAACGAGTTTTTTGCAGGCAAGGTGCAGTTTTCTTTAGATAATGCAGGGCTTACCGGCTGGAAAGTGCGCGAGCTGAAAATAGATAACAATGGTACGCAGATAATAGATGCGAATTAACATAATAATAGTTGCGCTTACGCGCAGCGCAGGAGCGCACACAACGCTCCTCAGTACGCAAAGGTTTTAAGCCTTGTCAAGAAAGGAAAAGTTTTCGATCGACCCTTTTTCAAAAGGGTCGTCAGGGTCAAGGGGCGGAAGCCCTTTGTCGCCGTCCGCAGACGGCGAAATCCCCAACGGCAGGCGCTCTGCAAGAGGTGAATGCTAAAACAGTCCTGTGGACTGTTTTAGCAGAGGAGAGGCTCTGCAAGAGAGAGCCTCTCCTTTGAAAAGACCTTAGCTTTCTTTCCTGCGCGCGCTTGCGTGCGCAATAGCATTGTTAAAAGTTTGCTCTTATGCACCATATAAAATTTTACATACAGCACGGCGTTCCAGAATGGAACGCGGAAAGAGAGCGTTGCGCTACAACTAGGGAACGCCCTCTCTTGCAGGGCGTTCCCTCTTTCAAAATAGTCCACCGGACTATTTTGAAATT
>CANRPG010000112.1 GCA_947632425.1 uncultured Clostridia bacterium
TACCCATAAAGTCTTCGGGAACGAATACCGAAACTTTCATTATAGGCTCGAGTATAACTGCCGCGCCCTTTCTCATGGCCTCTTTGAACGCCATAGAACCTGCGATAGAGAACGCCATTTCGGACGAGTCAACTTCGTGGTAAGAGCCGTCGTAAAGAGTAACCTTTACGTCAACTACCTGATAGCCTGCCAGAACGCCTGCTTTCATAGCTCCCTGAATACCCTTGTCAACAGCAGGGATATATTCCTTGGGTATAGCGCCGCCGACAACCGAGTTTATAAACTCATAGCCCTTGCCGGATTCGTTAGGCTCAACCTTGATCTTAACATGACCGTACTGACCTTTACCGCCTGACTGTCTGGCGTACTTGTGGTCAACGTCAGCCATTTTTGTGATAGTTTCCTTGTAAGCTACCTGAGGTGCGCCTACGTTTGCTTCTACCTTGAACTCACGCAGCATTCTGTCAACGATTATTTCAAGGTGAAGTTCGCCCATACCTGCAATAATGGTCTGACCGGTTTCTTCGTCTGTCCATGTTCTGAAAGTCGGGTCTTCTTCTGCAAGCTTTGAAAGCGCGATACCCATCTTCTCCTGACCTGCTTTTGTCTTAGGCTCGATAGCGAGCTGGATAACAGGCTCGGGGAATTCCATAGATTCGAGGATAACGGGATTTTTCTCATCACACAGCGTATCGCCGGTGGTGGTATTTTTCAGACCTACCGCAGCAGCGATATCTCCCGAGTAAACTCTTTCGATATCCTTTCTGTGGTTTGAGTGCATCTGAACTATACGTCCTATTCTTTCCTCTTTATCTTTAGTAGCGTTATAAACGCCGCTGCCTGCATCGAGCACGCCCGAATAAACTCTGAAGAAGCACAGTTTGCCAACAAACGGGTCTGTAGCTATCTTGAATGCCAAAGCTGCGAAAGGCGCGTCATCCGAAGACGGTCTTGTGCACTCTTCGCCTGTTTCGGGGTCAACGCCCTTTATATCTGGTACATCGGTAGGTGCAGGCATATAGTCGATTATAGCATCGAGCAGCTTCTGCACGCCCTTGTTTCTGTACGAAGTACCGCAGGTAACGGGTACCATTGTATTAGCAATAGTAGATTTTCTTATGCAGGTCTTTATCTCGTCTATAGAAAGCGTACCTTCTTCAAAGTACTTTTCCATAAGAGCTTCGTCCTGCTCTGCAACGTGCTCTACCATTTCGCCGTGATATTTCTCAGCAAGCTCCTTCATATCCTCGGGTATCTCTTCAACTCTTATATCCTTGCCGAGGTCGTCGTAATAAACATACGCCTTCATCTCAACTAAGTCTATGATACCTTTGAAAGTATCTTCCGAGCCGATAGGGAGCTGTATGGGAACAGCGTTGCATTTCAGTCTGGTGTGAAGCATTTCAAGAACTCTGTAAAAGTCAGCGCCCATGATGTCCATTTTGTTTACATAGACAAGTCTGGGAACTTTATAGTTATCAGCCTGACGCCAAACCGTTTCAGTCTGCGGTTCAACACCGCCCTTAGCGCAAAGCACCGTTACCGAACCGTCCAGAACTCTGAGAGAACGTTCAACTTCAACAGTAAAGTCAACGTGACCCGGGGTATCTATTATGTTCAGTCTGTGACCTTTCCAGTAGCAGGTGGTAGCAGCCGAAGTAATGGTTATACCTCTTTCCTGCTCCTGCTCCATCCAGTCCATGGTGGCTGCGCCGTCGTGTGTTTCACCTATTTTATGATTGATACCGGTATAAAACAGGATACGTTCGGTAGTAGTAGTCTTACCGGCATCGATGTGCGCCATAATACCGATATTTCTAGTATTCTGCAATGAACACTCTCTTGCCATAGTTTCCTCCTGTTATTACCATCTGTAGTGTGCGAAAGCCTTGTTGGCTTCTGCCATTTTGTGAGTATCCTCACGTTTCTTGACTGAGCCGCCGACGCCGTTTACAGCATCGAGTATCTCGTTGGCCAGTCTTTCTTTCATTGTCTGTTCGTTTCTCAGACGCGCATATTTGGTTATCCATCTCAGTCCCAGGGTCTGACGTCTTTCGGGACGCACCTCCATAGGTACCTGATATGTTGCACCGCCTACACGGCGTGCCTTTACTTCAAGGCTGGGCATGATGTTTTCCATAGCTGCCTCAAACATTTCAAGAGCAGGCTTGCCCGACTTTTCCTCAACTATCTCGAATGCGCCGTAAACTATCTTCTGTGCAACGCCCTTCTTGCCGTCGAGCATTATGTTGTTTACCAGTCTTGTAACGAGCTTTGAGTTGTATACAGGATCGAGCAGAACGTCTCTCTTTGCAACTTTACCTCTTCTTGGCACTATAATTCCCTCCTTCATTAAATGATGAATTCATAGGTACTCGCTCGGCTCCTCACAGCCCTTTTCTGCTTATAGCCGCCCCGTCAGCGCTTGCAGAGGTCAATATATATCAACACTCCACATTCACTGTGGTCTCCGCGCTTTTAACGCGGCAATGAGTTTCTCATGATATTTCTCTGAGCATTTTACTTGGCTGCTCCTGCCTTGGGTCTCTTTGCGCCGTACTTGGAACGCGCCTGCATTCTCTTGGCAACGCCCTGAGCGTCAAGTGTTCCTCTGATGATGTGATAACGCACACCGGGGAGATCCCTTACACGTCCGCCTCTGATAAGAACAACAGAGTGCTCCTGAAGGTTGTGACCTATACCCGGGATATACGCCGTCACCTCGTTGCCGTTAGTAAGTCTTACTCTGGCAATTTTACGCATAGCAGAGTTAGGCTTCCTCGGCGTAGCAGTTCTTACCGCTGTGCAAACGCCTCTCTTCTGGGGACAGCTCTGGTCGATAGCTATCTTCTTCTTTGAGTTGTAGCCCTTCTGGAGTGCGGGAGCGGTAGACTTTACTGCGAGTACGTCTCTTCCCTTGCGAACCAACTGATTAAAGGTCGGCATAATTTCTCTCCTTTCCTCAAAAATTTATGCGCACCTTGCCTGCAAAAGCAGACAATACGTCAGCATACCTTATTATTATATAATAGTTTTTGGCTTTTGTCAATACATTTATTCCCGAAATCCTGCATAAAAATGTAAGTTTTATAGCCGCCGCCTTGCACAAATACGTAAAAACGGGGCGCTCACCACACGATGAACGCCCCCTGACCTCAGATTTTAGTTATTGAACTGTGCTGCGTGGTCGATATAGCTTTCGCTCTTTCTTATCTCAACGTCGTTGTAGATATCCATTCCCGTACCGGCAGGAATAAGATTACCGATAATAACGTTCTCTTTAAGGCCCGAAAGTTTATCGGTCTTGCCCCTGATAGCGGCATCTGTAAGAGCCTTTGTGGTCTCCTGGAACGAAGCCGCCGACATGAAGCTGTCGGAGTTGGACGAAGCCTTTGTGATACCCTGAAGCACCGGCACAGTCGTCACGAGAGCCGCGCCCTCAACGCCTGCATCTATTTCTTCCTGTATCTGCGCGTTTATCTCGGCTATCTCGTTCTTATCCACCAGCGAACCCGGCAGCAGGTAGCTGCTTCCGCTGTCCTCTACCTTTACCTTCTTCATCATCTGGCGGACTATAACTTCAACGTGCTTGTCGTTGATGTCAACGCCCTGTGAGCGGTAGGTCTTCTGTATCTCGGTGATGATATAGTTCTGAACAGCCATTATGCCGTTTACTGCCAGTATATCGCCCGGATAGATAGAGCCCTCGGTAAGCGGTTCACCGGCAGAGACTCTCTGACCGTCGATAACTTTCAGCTTCTGACCGTAAGGAATGGTATATACCTCTTTCCTCGGCTCTTCGCTGTCAACGTCAAGTTCCTCGCTGGTAACGGTTATCTGATTTATCTTCTTGATCTCTTCGATCTTGCACACGCCCGCTATTCTTGTAATAGTGGCAGCGCCCTTGGGTCTTCTGCTTTCAAACAGTTCTTCAACACGCGGCAGACCTTGTGTAATATCTTCCGCGTTGGCGATACCGCCCGTATGGAACGTTCTCATGGTAAGCTGTGTGCCCGGTTCGCCTATAGACTGCGCCGCTATTATACCTACAGCCTCGCCGACAGTAACGGTCTTGCCGTGAGCCAGGTTAGCGCCGTAGCACTTAGCGCAAACGCCATGTTTTGCCTTGCACTGAAGCACGCTTCTTATCTCGATGCTGTTCTTGCCCTGTTCTTCTAGTATGGCAACAACTTTCTTAGCATCTTTGTCGTCCATCAGCTTGTTGTGTGAAACTATCATCTCGCCTGTTTTGACGTCTTTAATATCCTCAACAAGGTATCTGCCTATAAGTCTTTCGGTCAGCGGCTCTATAACGGCGTTGCCGCTCTTTATATCGAACACCTCAATGCCCGATTCCGAACCGCAGTCGTCCTCACGTATTATAACGTCCTGAGAAACGTCAACAAGACGTCTTGTCAGATAACCCGAGTCTGCGGTACGCAGAGCTGTGTCTGCAAGACCCTTTCTCGCGCCTCTGGAAGAAATGAAGTATTCCAGAATGTTAAGACCCTCACGGTAGTTGGCTCTGATAGGCATTTCTATGGTCGAACCCGAAGTATTTGCTATAAGTCCTCTCATGCCTGCAAGCTGTCTCATCTGGTTGATAGAACCACGAGCTCCCGAGTCAGCCATCATGTTGATAGGATTGTACTTGTCAAGATTCTTCTTCAAAGCATCGGTAACATCGTCGGTCGCCTTGTTCCAGATGTTTGCAAACTGCTTCGACTTCTCCTCGTCGGAGATAAGACCTCTGTTGTAGTTTTTGTACATCTTTGATACCTTTTCGTCAGCCTCGGCAATAATTGCCTGCTTCTGAGGAGGTATAACGGCATCGCAGACCGCAACGGTAAGACCCGACTTGGTAGAATACTTATAACCGAGTGCCTTTATCTTGTCGAGCACTTCGGAAGTAGTAGTTGTGCCGTGTATCTTTATGCACTTTTCGATAATGCTTGAAAGTTCGCTCTTTTTAACAAGGAACGATATTTCCAGGTCAAGCTCTTTCTCGCTTATCGTTCTGTCAACGTAACCTAAATTCTGCGGTATTATCTCGTTGAATATAAGTCTGCCTACGGTCGCATCGATAAGCTTTGATACCTGCTTCTCGCCTGCTTTTTTGCTTATTCTTACCTTGATAGGCTCTTGCAGTGTAACGGCTTTTGCATCATATGCCATTCTTGCCTCGTTCACATCGCGAAACACCTTTACGGTAAGCTGACCGTTCTCGTCTATCATCTTAATATACGGGTCATTCTTCGAGAAGCCGTCTTTTCTTACAAGCTTCGCGGAAAGCTCCTCCGTCTCTGCTTTCAGCTTGGCTATCTCCTGCAAGTCCTCATCGTCGGGCTGCTTTTTCTTTTTAAGAGCATCGAGCGTTTCTTTCAGCTCGCTATACTCATCTCTCATATTCTCCATCTCTTTGTCGAGCTGGTTATCGAGAGGTCTTAGCAGCGTAAGGTAATAAGAACCCAGCAGCATATCCTGCGAAGGCACTGCAACAGGCTTGCCGTCAGAAGGCTTTAGCAGGTTGTTCGCGGCAAGCATCAGAAATCTTGCCTCTGCCTGCGCCTCAGCCGAAAGCGGAACGTGCACTGCCATCTGGTCGCCGTCAAAGTCAGCGTTGAATGCCGTACATACCAGAGGGTGCAGCTTTATAGCTCTGCCCTCAACAAGCACGGGCTCAAACGCCTGAATGCCCAGTCTGTGCAGGGTAGGCGCACGGTTGAGCATTACAGGGTGGCTCTGTATTACATTTTCAAGAGCGTCCCACACTTCGGGGTCTGCTCTTTCCACCTTTTTACGGGCAGACTTTATATTGATATTCTGATTTGTATCTGCAAGTCTTTTCATAACAAAAGGCTTGAAAAGCTCCAGCGCCATTTCCTTGGGCAGACCGCACTGATACATTCTCAGTTCCGGCCCTACAACTATAACCGAACGTCCCGAATAGTCAACACGCTTACCAAGCAGGTTCTGACGGAAACGACCCTGCTTGCCTTTGAGCATATCCGAAAGCGATTTGAACGCCCTTCCGTTAGGGCCCGTTACGGGTCTGCTGTGTCTGCCGTTGTCTATAAGGGCATCTACAGCTTCCTGCAGCATTCTCTTTTCGTTTCTTACTATTATTTCGGGGGCTTCCAGTTCCTTCATTCTTTTCAGACGGTTGTTCCTGTTTATAACACGTCTGTAAAGGTCGTTAAGGTCGCTGGTAGCGTATCTTCCGCCGTCGAGCAGTACCATAGGTCTAAGTTCGGGCGGTATTACGGGTATAGCGTTGAGTATCATCCACTCGGGTTTGTTTCCCGAAAGCCTGAATGCCTCAACTACCTCCAGTCTTTTAAGCAGCTTCAGCCTCTTCTGACCGGAGGAGAGGTCTCTCAGTTCTTCTTTCAGATCGTCTGCAACTACCTCGAGGTTGTCTTTCCACTCATCTTCGGGTATCTCCTCGCACATAGGGCAGTTTTTGCAGTCGCACTGTCTTATGTCAAGCAAGTCGCTGTCGTGCAGAGCGGTAAACTCGCAGTCGTCGCAGCCTTCTTCGCTGTCGGGCTTGGTGCAGCCTGCGCACATAGCTCTTTCTTCGTTGGA
>CANRPG010000113.1 GCA_947632425.1 uncultured Clostridia bacterium
TCGAACCCTCGATGAGCTATTAACCCATACACGAGTTCCAGTCGTGCGCCATAAACCGGGCTAGGCGACTTCTCCAGAATTGCCTTGGGCATAAAGCCCAAAGCCATTCAAATGAAAAAAACAAGTAAAACAAAACAGCTACCTTAGTATTATAACACAGCCGATTTTGAATGTCAACAGTTTTTGTTAGTTAAAATATTTATTTATCTCACTTGTCTTCCGGCAGCTGCGGCACGGGTTCTTTGTTTTCCAGCAGATAGTCTACCACCTTGCTGTAAAACGCAGAGGGGTCTAGCATCAGCCGCTTTTTCATAAGCTCTGCCTGCTCTTTATCGGGCGCAAATAATGATAGCTGCATAAGTATCACATCATTCGCATCATTGCAGGTGCAGTGCAGCATACAGCCTATCTTTTTCTCCTCTATATCAATTTTAAGGGTGTTATCATTTTTCAGCCTTGTAAAGAACTGTATGCCTGCGGTCATTATCCTGTCGCGAAAGCTCTGCGGCACTATCGACTTAAATTCAATAGCGCACCTCTTGCCCTTTTCCTGCAAGACATACTTTTCACAGTCGCCGGTGTCCTCCAAAGTTACCATGCCCGTTTCCAGCATAGAGGATACTGCCTCCATGAAAAAGAAATAGTTTACTATGCCGTCGCCCGTTGCAATTTCTGTCAGCTGGCGCGGCGAAACGGGTCTGTTTATCTGGTACAGAAAATAACAGATAAGCACCTTTACGGCATAAATATCCGTAAGATTGAGCATATTCGGAGAAACATACTTTTCAAAATTAGCATCCATTTTTATCGCTCCGATCAGAAGTTCGGATATTCAAGCATATGAGAAAGCAGCGCGATATTCACCGCAGCTTCAACGCATGGTACAGCGCGCGGCACAACGCACGGGTCATGTCTGCCGGTTATCTTCAAAGTCTCCTCTTTCATGGTAGACATATCTACAGTCTGCTGCGGCTTGCCGATAGACGGTGTAGGCTTCATAGCTACCCTGAGAGTTATAGGCATACCCGAGGAAATGCCGCCGAGTATTCCGCCATGATTGTTTGAACGGGTGACAACGTGACCCTGATCGTTTACATAAAACTCATCGTTATTTTCGCTGCCGAGCATTTTCGCGCAGTTAAAACCAACGCCGAACTCAATTCCCTTAACGGCCGGAATAGCAAAAACAAGTTGGGCAATGCTGTTTTCAAGACCATCAAATATAGGTGAGCCTATGCCGGCAGGAACATTTACCGAAATGCACTCTATTATTCCGCCAACGCTGTCGCCTGCCTGAGCGGCTCTTTCAATATCGTTCTTCATACGCCTACCCTTGGCATCGTTCAGAACGGGGAAGCCCTTTTTGCGAAGCTCTATAATATCATCTCTCGTGGTGGTGACCGCATCGAAGCTGTCATCTTTTATTTTATGTATCTCTGCGATATGCGCGCCGGTGTATATGCCTCTGCGCTCGAGTATCTGACCTGCAACAGCGCCTGCAAAACACAGCGGTGCGGTAAGCCTGCCCGAGAAATGGCCGCCGCCTCTGGGGTCATTAAAGCCGTTATATCGCAGCGCACCCGTATAGTCCGCATGACCGGGCCTTGCAAGCTTGCTTACTTTAAGATAATCATGGGAATGCGGGTCATCGTTGGTTATAAATGCGCAAAGCGGCGTGCCGGTGGTCTTTCCGTCAAGAAATCCCGACATGATAGAAGGCATATCCTTTTCTCTGCGCTGCGTGGAATACGCTTCCTTTTTGGGAGCGCGCCTTGACATAAAAGTTATCAGCTTTTCAAGGTCAATATATTCGCCTGACGGCAGGTGATCCATGACAACACCTATTGCAGGACCATGGCTCTCGCCGAAGATAGATAATTGTATTCCTTTATTCCAGATCGATGACATTTTTATTCCCCCTGTTTTACGGTTTCAGAATATTGCTTGATCATATTCAAAGTTGCTGCAAAATTCCGCCCAGACGAGCATATTCCTCAAAAAAGTTCGGATATGATTTAGTCACGCACTGAGCGCCTTTTATAATTACCTTTCCTGTTGAAACGGTTGCTGCTATAGCACTTGCCATAGCTATTCTATGGTCATTGCAGGCATCTACTTCGCCGCCGCTAAGCCTGCCGCCTTTTATAACTATATCTTCGCCTATACACTCAGCATTTCCGCCAAGCGAGTTTATCATATTGCAGACGGTCTCTATCCTGTCGCTTTCTTTCAAGCGAAGTCTCGATATATTTCTTATATACGAAACACCCTCGCACTGAGATGCCAGCACCGAAAGCACAGGCACAATATCGGGCGTATCCATACAGTCAACATCTATTGCCTTGCCGTCAAAGCGACCGCATATGTCATATATAGCTCTGTCGCCCTGCACGCTTTTGTGATCCATATTTTTTATATCAACATCACTGCCCAGAGCATTTGCAACGCAGAAAAACGCCGCCTGCGACCAGTCGCTTTCAATGCTGTGTGTACACGCTTTATAGGTCTGACCGCCTTTTATAAAATACTCATCTTTGCCGCAGTCTATCTGTATGCCGAAGTTTTTAAGACAATTCAGTGTCATATCAACATATGGCTTTGATTGAAGCGGCGACAGCAGTTTCAGGTGTGAATCTTCTTCACACTTAGGCAGTGCCAGCAGCAGCCCCGATATAAACTGCGAAGATATATTGCCCTCCAGCTCATACTCGCCACCCGTGAGCTTGCCCTCAATAGTCAGCGGCAGACCACTGCCCAAAAACTTTATGCCGTGTTTTGACATCTGCTCTATATACGGTGAGAGCGGTCTTTGCGGCAGCTTGCCCTCGCCTATAAAGGTCGCATTCACGCCGAGCGCGGCAGCCACAGGAATTATAAGCCGCAGCGTAGTGCCAGATTCAACACAGTCTACAACTACATTACCTTGCGGACAAACAGCCCCCGAAATAACGGCTGTACCGTCGCTTTCGTTGATATTCAGAGAAGCGCCTACCGCCTTGCAAGTACCCAAAGCCGCCTGTATATCTTTCGGGGTAAGGCAGAGGTCTTTAAGCGTGGTATTACCGTTTGCAAGAGCCGAGGCTATTATATACCTGTGCGCATCGCTTTTTGAAGTCGGCACCGATATACCGCCGTGCAGCTTTGAGGGTGTTATGGCTATATCCATATACAAAAACTCCTTATCAAAGCTGGGTTATAACAGCCGCAACTTCGTTTTCCTCTACCTCTTTGGTGTAGCAGCCGTCAAAGCACATCATAGCGCCTATCTCTTTCTGGAAAACAAACCTCAGCTTGCCGTTGCGAACCTTTTTATCTGTATAAAGCTTATCTATAATAAGCTCTTTTCTTACATTATCGGGTATGTGTGTAGGCAGACCTACCCTTTTCAGCAGATCTTCAACACGCTTTACATTCTCGCGCGAGATATAGCCGTATCTCTCGCCAAGCCTCATCTGCGCTACAAGACCTATCGCTACAGCCTCGCCGTGAAGCATCATGTAGCCGCTTGCGGTCTCCAAGGCTCTGCCAACGCTGTGACCTAGATTGAGAACACTTCTCAGATCCTGTTCCCTTTCGTCCCTCATAACAACGTTGTACTTTATCTTGCAGTTACATTCGGCAACGTGTTCACACACATCGAAATCGAATGTAAACACTCTTTCTATATTCTTTTCAAGATATTCAAAGAAGTCCTTGTCGCCTATGCAGGAGTGCTTTATAGTCTCTGCAAGACCGCTTCTTATCTCCCTTTCGGGGAGAGTTATCCACGAAGCGATATCGATATAAACTTTCTTAGGCTGGTTGAACATACCTATCTGATTGGTGGCAAGCGCAGTATCTACCGCAACTTTGCCGCCTATAGATGCATCGGCAGCCGAGAGCAGTGTTGTTGAGTAGATAACAAACGGCACGCCTCTGCCGAAAGTGCCTGCAACAAATCCTGCAAGGTCTGATACCACGCCGCCGCCAACAGCAACTACCATGCAGTCGCGGCGCAGACCCGAGCCAAGCATAGAATCCTCAACAAAGCCCTTTGTTTCACGTGTCTTGCTGAGCTCCCCTGCCTGAATGGCGAACAGGTGCGCGTGATAGCCCTCGTCTATCAGCATATCGCATATCTTTGCGCCGTAAAGCTTCAAAACATTAGTATCGGTGATAACGGCAAAATTCTTTATGTTTCCGAACATACCGCTTTTTATATCGCCGATAAGCTTTTCTTCAAGATTTCTTCCTATCTCGATATTGTATGAATCATCTACCGTTTTTACAAGCTCACATCTGAATTCGCTCATAGTCTGTCCACCCAATCCTTTTCATCATATTCATCGTCATCGGTAATGACATTATACTGCTTTTTATCATATTTAAGCTGCTTGTGTAATTCATTTAACAAAAACAGCTTAGTCTTTGTAACAACAAACGGCACTGTTAGTATCTCGCCGCTTTTCAGCGTTATAACAAGGTCGCCGCTGCTGCTCTGCACGGTTTTTGAAATATCTTCAAAGCATATATCAAACGCCTTTTTCTTTCCGAAAAACGACTTCGTTTCATGCGTGAAACCATCATCATAAACTTTGGTATTCTCTTTCGGGTCACTCATAAAAGCAAGCTGTGCCGTTACGACGTTTAAAGCCGCCGAAACTACTGCCAGAAAGCATATTGCAATCTTTGCAAAAATGCCCTCGGCGGTAAGTCCCAGCAGGAACACCGCCGCTGACATTATATAAATAACTATGCTTCTCGTCCTTAGTTTTTTCCTTTTGACAGCAATCGCAGCCATTTGACGGCGAACAGCGGCTATGTCTTTTTTATCGGGATACTCATACAGCAGCATAAAGCCGTACCTTTCGCTTTGGCGTTTACAAACCTTTCAGCTCGTCAAGACGTCTTATTTCTTTTCTGATGATCTTACCGCTTATCGTTTTGGGAAGCTCCTCAACAAACTCGATAACTCTCGGGTACTTATAAGGCGCGGTGGCGTGCTTTACATAGTTCTGAAGCTCTTTTACAAGCTCATCTGAGGGCTTGAAATTCTTTGTAAGAACTATGGTAGCCTTTACAGCCTGACCTCTTATCGGGTCTTTAACTGCTGTAACAGCGCACTCAAGTACCGAAGGGTGCTCCATAAGAACGCTCTCTATCTCAAAAGGTCCTATACGGTAGCCGGAGGACTTTATAACGTCGTCCGTTCTGCCAACATACCAGAAATAACCGTCCTCGTCTTTCCATGCGGTATCGCCCGTGTGGTAAAGACCGTCGTGCCACGAAGCGTTGTTATCTTCTTCATTTCTGTAATAGCACTTCATCAGGCCCTTGTGGTACTGACCTTCGGTGCGTATGCATATCTCACCAACCTCGCCGCACTGTACTTCGTTTCCATCACTGTCTGCCAGAACAACGTCATACAGCGGAACAGGCTTGCCCATAGAACCGGGCTTTGGCTCCATGCCGTAAAGATTTGCAACAATAGGCACTGATTCAGTCTGACCAAAAGCTTCCATAAGCTTCAGACCAGTATATTCATAAAACCTATTGAAAACTTCAGAATTGAGAGCCTCACCTGCTATGCAGGCATATTCAAGGCTTGAAAGGTCGTAGTTTTCTATTCCCTCTTTAATAAAGAAGCGATACATAGTAGGCGGTGCGCAGAAAGATGTTATCTTATACTTTTGAATGATAGAAAGCAGTTTTGCGCTGTTGAATCTTTCAAAGTCATAAATAAACTCCGTAGCTCCACAGGTATACTGACCAAACAGCTTGCCCCACGCACATTTGCCCCAGCCGGTATCGGATACTGTCAGGTGCAGTGTGCCGTCATGAACATGGTGCCAGTGCTTGGCGGTCATTATATGCGCGGCAGAAAGATAGTGGCTGTGCAGTATCATCTTCGGGTAGCCTGTTGTTCCCGAGCTGAAATACAGCAGCATAGGTTCGTCAACAAGGGTATCTACCCTTTCAAGCTCATCGCTGTACTTTTCTATCTCGGTATCGAAGTCAGTCCAGCCCTCGCGTGGGTGGCGTGTGATGAATTTTTCTATAATACCGTCATACTTTTTGCAAGCACCCTCTATATGGTCTGCAACTTCGCCGTCGCCCGTGGCAACAACATACTTTACCGTCGCTGCCTCAAAGCGGTATGTATAGTCCTTTTCAAGCAGCTGGTTGGTGGCAGGTATTCCTATTGCGCCAAGCTTTATAAGTCCGTAAACACACAGCCAGAACTGATAGTTTCTTTTAAGTACGAGCAATACCATGTCGCCTTTTTTAACGCCGTGGTCTCTGAACATATTTGCAACTTTGTTTGTAAGCTTTGACAGATCCCTGTAGGTGAATATCTTCTCTTCGCCATCTTCATGCAGCCAGTGAATAGCTGCCTTATCGGGAACTTCTTTTGCCAGTCTGTCGATAACATCATAGGCAAAGTTGTAGTTGGGGGGCGTATCAAGTTCAAACTTAGTGATATGTCCGTCTTTATCGTACTCTTCTTTAACAAAATTTTTATAAAAATTATTAAGGTCAAATTCGTGCATTTT
>CANRPG010000114.1 GCA_947632425.1 uncultured Clostridia bacterium
GGTGCGCCCGACTGGAGTCGAACCAGCGGCCTTCAGAGTCGGAGTCTGACGCTCTATCCAACTGAGCTACGAGCGCAAAGGGAGAGCGGAGCACAGGCGCTCCGCGCAACCAAAAAAATATAAAAAAGCTAGAAAAACCGCAGTATGCCCTACCTTATCTTCGAGCCGCAGGGCAGCGACTGGTCGGGGAAGATAACGCTTGCCGCGCCGTCGGGGGTGTCTGCCGCGCATATCATGCCGTTTGACTCAACACCGCACAGCACTACGGGTTTTAAGTTCGCCACAACGATTATCTTCTTGCCGATGAGGTCTTCGGGCTTGTACCACTGCGCAATGCCCGATACCACCTGCCTGCCGCCCGTGCCGTCGTCAAGCTGCAAACAAAGCAGTTTTTTCGCCCTTTTTACCCTTTCGCACGCCAAAACTTTCGCAACGCGCAGGTCGCACTTTGCAAATTCTTCAATGCCTATCTGCGGCAAAACCGGCTGTACCTCTGTCTTTGGCTCTTCGGCAGGAGCATTTGCGCCTATCAGCGCGTTCAGCTCGTCTATCTCCTTGTCAACGTCTATTCTCGGGAAGAGCATCTCGCCCCTGTGTACCGTCACATCCAAGGGCAAAACGCCGAATTTTCCTGCATTTTCGTAAGTCACATCACTTTCCGCCGCGCCTATCTGCTCCCATACTTTCGGCATGGTAGAGGGCATAAAGCAGCTCAGCAGCGTTGTTGCAATGCGTATGCTTTCAAGCAGGTTGTAAAGCACCGATGCAAGCCGTGCCTTTTTGGCAGGGTCTTTGCCGAGCACCCAAGGCTCTGTTTCGTCAATATACTTGTTCGCGCGCGATACCAGCTTGAATATTTCCGCCAGCGCGTTGTTCAGCTGATACTTGTCCATGTATCCGTCAACGTTTGCGCGCAGTGCCTCAGCCTCCGCTATAAGCTCGCTGTCAACGTCCGCCGCCTCGCGCTCTGTGGGCAGAGTGCCGCCAAAATACTTCTCTGCCATTGTAACAGTGCGCGATACCAGATTGCCCAGACCGTTAGCCAGGTCGGAATTTATCCTGTTTATCATAATTTCGTTAGAGAACGAGCTGTCCGCGCCGAGCGCCATTTCACGCAGTATGTGGTATCTTATAGCATCTGCTCCGTACCTCTCTCCCAGTATGAACGGGTCTACCACGTTGCCAAGCGACTTTGACATTTTCTGTCCGTTGTATGATATCCAGCCATGTACCACCAAGTGCTTCGGCAAAGGCTGTTCCAGCGCCATCAGTATCGCAGGCCAGATTATCGCGTGAAAGCGCATTATGTCCTTCGCTACCATGTGTACGTCGGCAGGCCAGTATTTTCCGTAGTCGTCGTACTTGTTGTTGTAAAAGCCCATTGCCGAAATGTAGTTTGTCAGCGCGTCTACCCACACGTACACAACATGCTTTTCATCAAACGTAACCGGTATGCCCCACTTGAATGTCGTCCTCGAAACGCACAGGTCGTCAAGCCCCGGCTTTATAAAGTTGTTCACAAGCTCTGCCGCCCTGTTGGCAGGCTGCAAATAGTCTGTCTCTGTCAGCAGCTTTTCTATCCTGTCTGCAAACGGCGAAAGCTTGAGAAAATATGCCTCTTCGCTCGCCTGAGTTACCTCTCTGTGACACTCGGGGCAGCGACCGTCCTCGTCCAGCTGGCTGTCAGTCCAGAAGCTCTCGCACGGGGTGCAGTATTTGCCCTTGTATTCGCCTTTGTAGATGTAGCCTTTGTCATACAGTTCTTTGAATATCTTCTGCACAGTCGCAATGTGGTAATCATCGGTAGTGCGGATATACCTGTCGTAGCTGATGTTCATAAAGCCCCAGAGTTTCTTGAAAATGGCAACAATGTTGTCAACGTATTCTTTCGGCGTAATGCCCTCTTTGGCTGCTTTCTGCTCTATTTTAAGACCGTGTTCGTCCGTGCCGGTGAGGAACATGACATCATAGCCCTGCAACCGCTTGTACCTTGCTATAGAGTCGCAGGCAACGGTAGTGTAGCAGGTGCCTATGTGCGGATCGCCCGACGGATAATATATAGGCGTTGTGATATAGAATGGCTTCTTGTCCATTTTAACTTCTCCTCTCATAAAACATACTACTATTATACAACGTTTGAACGCTTTCGTCAAGCAAAACTTTGCCGTGAAGCCGCTATATAATATCAAACGTTTATACTTGAACTGATTTTGGTGATAATATTTACAAGTTATGCGGCATTTTCAATGTTCAAAACAACAAAATGCCGAAAATCCGCTCAAACTGTTGACATAGCGCTTTTGGTGGATTATAATATTTAAATCAGATAAAAATCAAGAGGTTATTTTTATTATGGATAATACAAAACAAAAAGAAGAGCTTTTTAAGAAGATACAGCTTGGAATAAATATCCTTACAATAGTCGGCGTATTTGTATATATTCTGTATCTGACCTCGCGCTGCCCCTATATCACTGATGACTGGCACTTCAAATTCGTGTGGCAAGGCTTTCGCCCTACCGGAAACGATACACGCGTTACCGGTCTTGACAATATAATAGAATCAATGAAGAACTATTACAACCGAAGCGGCGGCAGGGTGATCTGCCACTTTATAACGTATGTGTTCGTAAATATCAACAAAAATATCTTTAATATATTAAACGCGGTAATTTTTGTGCTGCTCGGCATAGTTATCTACCGCTCCGCGACAAGGGCATCTACCCCCCCGAAAGGTAATTTGCTGCTTTTGCTGATATATATATCTATTATACTGTTCACGCCTGTTTTCGGCGATGTGGCTTTGTGGATATCCGGCTCGATAAACTATATGTGGTCTATAACACTTATGCTTGCCTGCTGCCTGCTTATTGACAAGTGGTTTGAAGATATCACGCTTAAAAAAGCTCTGCTTATGTCAATACCTGTTGCAATATCAGCCGCGACCAACGAAACAACGGGCGGTATGCTGATAGTTTTCATGGTTCTGACGTTTATCGTAAAGAAAAAGAAGTTTTCGCCGCTTTATCTTATACCCGTAATAGCCGCGCTGCCCGGCATGGCGCTTGTTATACTTGCACCGGGCAACTCTGTCAGGGCGCAGAATGTTGAGCACGTTGAAGTTATGTCCCGCGCAACGCTGATAAGATCAGGCACGCTGTACCTAAAAAATACTATAACACGCACACCTTATGCGTATATGCCTATAATACTTTCATTCTTTATGAAAACCGCTGACGGCGTAAAGACCGATGGAGCAAGGGGCGGCAAAAAAGTTTTAAGTATTGTTAAAAACGCTTTTTATGCAGGCGCAGGCTGCCGATATGCGGTAACAGGCTTAGCAGGTACTATGGCTCTGTCAGCGTCATCGTATGCAAGGAGACCTTTGATACTCGGCTTTATATGTATTTATGCCGAGGCATTTGCAAGCGCGCTGTATATAATGAATACAATAAAAAACAGAAAAACTCGCTTTAAAATAAAATTTGCCGAGGTATGGTATCTGCTGCTTACGCTGTCAATGCCATGGCAGCTTGAACATCTCGGAATAAAGAAAGCGTTCTTGTTCACATTTCTTTCAGCCGCGGCTTTATACGCTGTAGAATACTTCATTTCTAAAATAATAAAGCCCGGCAAGACTTTCAAATTCATTGAAAAAATACCGATGGGACTTGCGGTGTACTGCGCCGTCGCCGCATTGTGGATAATAATGCTCTCACACGAAACCGCTCTTTTCAACAACAATATAAACAATACCAATAAATTCTTTGAACAAACAAAGGCGGTCATGCTTGCGGACGGCTACGCCGCTTCTCTTAAAGTAAAGATCCAGCCTTACGGAGAAGTCAGCAGATTGTTTTCCATTGAATGCGGAAAAAGCGCAAACGGCTATACAAGACAATGGTTTGCGGCATATAACGGCATTGACCTTGAGTCGTAATCTTTGTAATAAAAATCTATATAAAGGAATGATCATCATGACAGACAAAAAAGTTCTTACGATACAGGATATCTCCTGCGTGGGACAGTGCTCTCTGACCGTGGCGCTGCCTATAATTTCCGCCTGTGGGATAGAGACCTGCATACTGCCCTCGGCGGTGCTTTCAACGCACACGGGCGGCTTTACGGGTTACACCTTCCGCGACCTTACCGACGACATACCTGCAATTGCGGCTCACTGGCAGAAAGAAAACATAAAGTTCGATGCAGTCTACACCGGCTACCTTGGCAGCACAAAGCAGATAGACTATTCTATTGACATTATGGAAAAGCTGCTCAGCGACGACGGCGTGCGCATAGTTGACCCTGCAATGGCTGACAACGGCAAGCTGTACTATGGCTTTGACGACGAGTTTGTAAAGGCAATGGCACGGCTGTGCGGCAAGGCTGATATTATTTTGCCCAATATCACCGAGGCTTGCTTTATGGTCGGCGCTGAGTATAAGCAGTCGGGCTATGACGAGAGCTACATTACAGACCTGCTGGCAAAGCTGGGCGACCTGGGCGCGAAAGTTGTAGTGCTTACCGGCGTTACCTACTCTGAAGATAAGCTGGGAATCGCTATTTACGATACCGCCGCGAAGTCTGTGAATTATTATTTTCACGAGAAGCTCAACGTTTCTTCTCACGGCACGGGCGATGTTTATGCATCTGCATTCTGCGGCGCAGTAACGCAGGGCAAGAGCATTTACGACAGTGCAAAACTTGCCGCCGATTTTACGGTGGATTCTATCAAAAAGACCATCGGCGACGATACCCACTGGTACGGAGTAAAGTTTGAAAAATCGCTGCCCATGCTGGTGCAGGAACTGAATAAGTAACGATTTGCAAACACAAACTAAGTAAAAATTCGTACACCAAAAAAGAGGGCTCAGCACCCTCTTTTTGTTTTGCTCTGAATTACTCTGCTATGCTCTCCAGCCATTCTTTCACCGTTGTAGGTGAGTCTGACGGTTTGAACAGCTTTGATGAGACCACCTCGCCGCCGACAAAAAGGGACGAAATTTTTTCTGCCGTTTTGGCAATATCGCTGCCGCCCGAAGTCGCAAACAGCGCGATCTTCTTGCCCGTCCAGTCATGCTGCTTTATGAATGTTATCACCACATTCGGCGCGGTGTAGTACCATATCGGAAAGCCGATGAACACCATGTCAAATTCGCCGAAGTTTTCCACCTCGCCTGCAAACGGCACGTCTTTTTTGCCAAACTTCTCTTTGTTGCAGCGCGAGAGCGGGTTTTTCCAGTTTATGTCCGCCGCTGTGTATGGCTCGCTCGGCGCTATCTCAAAAAGCTCTGCGCCTGCCTGTTTTGCCACGCTTTTCGCCACTTTTCCCGTGTGACCTTCAGCCGAAAAATATGCTGCAAGTTTCTTTCCCATGTTTTCTGCCTCCTTAAAATAATATCTGATAATATTATACACCAATAAATATTTATGTCAAGAAGTGCGCACTTTTTGTTAAACTCATTTTGCATAGTTTATAGAATATTCACGATTTATTCATACTATTGCAAAGAACTGTAGCTGTATGTGTGCTATACTGTATATGTTGCAGCATATACAGTATATACGAGGTGTACACCATGACTATCATAATCAAAAACCGATCTGACGAACCTATCTACAGTCAGATAAAATCGCAGATACGCGAGCAGCTCACAAACGGCTCTATCGCAGAGGGCGAGCAGCTGCCCTCGGTGCGCCAGCTTGCGAAAGACCTGCGAATAAGCGTTATAACCACCGCAAAAGCATATACCGAGCTTGCCGACGAAGGCTACATCGTTTCGGTGCAGGGCAAGGGGTATTTTGCGGCCGAGCAGGGGAATGAACTTCTGCGTGAACGTATGCTTTGCGAGATGGAGAACGCTCTTGAAAAAGCCGCCGATAACGGTCGGAAAGCAGGTCTTTCAGATGACGAAATTCTGGCGGCGCTGAAAAGTATAATGGAGGAAAGTTATGGAAAATGTGCTTCAGATAAATGACCTTTGCAAACGCTACAAAGGCTTTGAACTGAAAAATGTAAGTTTTACTTTGCCAAAGGGGTATATCATGGGGTTCGTCGGTCAGAACGGCAGCGGAAAAACAACGACTATTCGCTCTATTCTGAATATGGCGAATATTGACAGCGGCGAGATAAGGGTGCTCGGTCTTGACAGCGTAAAAGACGAAATTCAAATAAAACAGCGCACGGGCGTTGTGCTAGACAGCCTCTATTTTGCAGAGCATTTGTATATTTCTGAGATCGACAAAATGCTGCGGCATTTTTATGAAAGCTGGAACAGCGAAAAATTTTACACACTTGCAAAGAGGTTTTCACTTCCTGACAAAAAGAAAGTCGGCAGCTTTTCAAAGGGTATGAAGATGAAGCTGATGATAGCCTGCGCACTCTCGCGCGATACGCAGTTTCTTATCTTAGATGAGCCGACAAGCGGTCTTGACCCCGTTGCGAGAGACGAACTTCTGGGTATTCTTTCGGACTACATCGAGGACGGCGAGCGCAGTATACTTTTTTCAACGCACATCACCGCCGACGTTG
>CANRPG010000115.1 GCA_947632425.1 uncultured Clostridia bacterium
GTAAAACGCGCGCCCTTCCTGACATATTTACCCCCTATAATCCCTATGGTTTCCCCCTCGATTAGAGTTGCGCAAACGTATTGACACACTCAAAATGAGGGAATAACCGAAGTACAATGGAGCGTTGAGTGCGCTCCTGCGCTGCGCGTAAGCGCGAACATAAACACAATATATGCAAAAAGCTGCGGCGCATTAAAACGCCGCAGTAGTTGTATTATCCGCACTATAGATATTCTCGCATTTCTTACACAATATTCACACGAGGATTTCAGAAATTTATCACGAGTTTATCAAATTTTCGGAATATAATGGTATCAGTCGGTAATACCAAAAAGACGTTTGGCATTCTCCGCTGTGATGTCCAGCACCGACTGCGCATCGATGCCCTTTACCTCAGCGACCTTTTCTGCAACGCGGTATATCATGGCGCTTTCACTGCGCTGACCGCGGTAGCCCTCGGGCGCCATGTAGGGGCAGTCGGTCTCGAGCAGAAGTCTGTCCATCGGCACGGCCTCAAGCGCGCGCGAAGCTTTTTTGTTGTTCTTGAAGGTAAGCGCGCCTGTAAAGCCTATATACATACCCAGCGAAATTACCTCGCACGCCGTTTCATACGAGCCCGAAAAACAGTGCAGCACGCCTGTGGGGCGGTACTTGCGAAGAAGCTTCATGGTGTCTTCGGTTGCATCGCGGCTGTGTATGATAACGGGCAGGCAGTGTGCGGCAGCAAATTCAAGCTGTGATGTAAAAAGAGAAAGCTGCTTTTCCCGATCGTTATCGTCATAGTGGTAGTCAAGACCTATCTCACCGACGGCGACTATCTTTTCACTGCGAGGGAGCATTTCTTCAAGCCGCTGAATGTAGTCTTCGGGCATATCGTAAATATGCTCGGGGTGTATGCCTATGGCTGTATAATAGTGAGGGTATTTTGCGCTGTACTTTATGCCGTACTCGCAGGAGGGCAGATCGGTGGCGCAGTGTATTATGCCGCTTACGCAGGAGGAGAACATCTCGGTAAGAAGCGTGTCGCGGTCGCAGTCAAAAGAATAACCGTCGTAATGGCTGTGGGAATCGAATATGTTATTATATAAAGTCTGTTGTATCATGGGTAGACCTCCTTTGATACGATTATAACACAAATATAAATTTATGTCAATAAAAAAGAGGTGGAAAAATGGCAAAGCCGCTTGGCGTTTTCAAGCGCTATGAAAAGAAATATATGCTTACTAAAGAGCAGTTTG
This sequence comes from uncultured Clostridia bacterium, assembly GCA_947632425.1. Classification (GTDB taxonomy): domain Bacteria; phylum Bacillota; class Clostridia; order Oscillospirales; family Ruminococcaceae; genus UBA7477. The sequence continues at coordinate 1,239 of CANRPG010000115.1, forward strand.
ACATGGTGCAGAAAGCTTTGGAGGGTCATATGCTTCTGGACAGCTACGGGCTGAGCACGATATGCAGCATATATTTTGATACAGAAAACAACGACCTGGTGCGGCGGTCGGTAGACAAACCGGTATTCAAAGAAAAACTGCGGCTGAGGTGCTACGGCAAAAGCGTTACAGACGACGATAACGTTTTTATTGAGCTTAAAAGAAAGTATGACGGTGTGGTATACAAGCGCAGGGTGGCGGTGCCGTACTCTCAGGCGAGAGAGTATTTATTGTGCGGCGGTCAGCTGCCGTCTGACAGCCAGATAGGCGAGGAGATAAAGTGGTTCGTGAGCTTTTACAAACCTGTGCCTGCGGCGCTCGTGTGCTACGACAGGCTGGCGTATTACGGCATTGAGGACGGAGAATTTCGCGTGACGTTTGACCTTAACGTTCGCTGCCGAGGCGATCGGCTCACACTGCAAGACGGCGACGACGGCATATGCATAATACCGCAGGGAAACGCCATAATGGAGGTAAAGACCATTACCGCAATGCCCGTGTGGCTGTGCGATCTTCTCAGCGAGAACGGCATATACCCGACATCTTTTTCAAAGTACGGAACTTTTTATAAAATGCAGGCGGAAAAACAGACTGCTGACATAAAGTAAACCATAGGGGGCAAAAATATGTTTCAGAGTATTTTCAACAATTCAACGGCGGTGCTGACATCGATATCAGACAAGCAGATGCTTATATGCACCGCTGTATCGCTGCTGCTGGGCGTTGTTATAGCGGTGGTAACAAAGGTGACGAACGGCCATTCGTCTAAAAGCATACTTACAACTCTTATACTTATACCCGTTATTGTGCAGCTTATTATAATGATGGTAAACGGCAACTTAGGCGTGGGCGTATCGGTAATGGGTGCGTTCAGCCTGGTGCGCTTTCGCTCGGTGCCGGGCAACGGAAAAGAGATAGTTTCTATCTTCAGCGCGATGGCTATAGGTCTGGCGACGGGCACGGGTTACATAGGTGTTGCTGTTGCAGCCACCGCTGTTATAAGCATAGTTTTGCTGATACTTGGGTTTATACGCTTCGGCGAGGACGACAAGGGGGCAAGGCAGCTGAAGATAATTATCCCCGAGGATCTGGATTTTACCGAGATATTTGACGATATTTTTGAAAAGTATGTAAAGCAGCCCGAGCTTGAAAAGGTCAAGACCACCAACATGGGAAGTATGTTTGAGCTTACATACAACATAATACTAAAGGACGCAAAAAACGAAAAGAAGCTGATAGATGAGATACGCTGCCGCAACGGCAACCTGACCGTTACCCTCAGCCACAGAGAGCACACGGGCATGGAGCTATAGGCAGCTTTGGAGGCGTTTGTATTGAAAAAAATATGTAAACTGAAAAAGGCTCTGGCTCTTACAGCGGCGGTAATGCTGACTATGACGGCGGCAGGCTGCGCGGACAAGGGAAGCAGTTCTTCGGGCGATAAGAATAGTTCGGAGAGTGGGCAGGTAAATTCTTCGCAGGGCGATGTTCACGAAGTTACAGGCGAAGCGCAGCCTGTGGTTTCCGATAAAGTAAAAGACAAAGATCTGGACGACAGCTACGGCAGCTCTACAGCGAAGATAACCTTTGGCGACAGTGTGCAGACAGAAGGCAGCGGCGTGACGGAGAGCGGCGGTGTAGTTACCATTGCGCAGGAGGGCACGTATATATTCAGCGGAAAGAGCGATAACGCTCAGATAGTGATAGCGGCTGACGAAAAAGCCGATGTGAAGATAGTGCTTGACGGAGCGGATATAAAGAGCGCGAGCGGCAGCGCAATATACGCGCAGACGGCTGACAAGGTTATTGTTACTCTTGCGCCCGAAAGCTCAAACAGCCTTGCTGACGGCGCAAATTCGGAGGCGTGCATATACGCTGAGTGCGATCTTACTATAAACGGCGGCGGCTCTCTTTCGGTAACGGGCGGCATAAATGACGGCATTGTTACTAAAGACGACTTGGCTCTGGTAGACGGCGTTGTTTCGGTAAATGCGGTATCTACAGGCATAAAGGGCAAAGACAGCGTTACTTTATACGGCGGAAAATACAGCGTTAACTGCGGCGGCGACGGGCTTAAATCTACCACTGCGGACGACAGCGAAAAAGGCTGGGTAGTAGTAAGCGGCGGCGAGATAGTCATAGAGAGCGGCAGTGACGGCATACAGGCTGAAACATCGCTGACATTCTCGGGCGGAAAGGCTGACATAACGACTGACAGCGCGCTTTCTGATACCGGCGAGACGGCTGGTAAGGGTCTTAAAGCTGTAACAGGCATGAGCATTAGCGGCGGTGAGATTGCGGTTTCTTCTGTAGAACACTGCCTGCACTGCGACGGTGCGCTGACTGTTGACGGCGGCAATATTACGGCAGATGCACAGCAGGGTGACGGTATTTCGGCTGACGGTGATGTTGTTATAAACGGCGGCGATATTACTGTTACCCATGGTGATGAGGGCATTGAAAGCAAGGCGGCTCTGACGATAAACGGCGGAAATATTGACATAACCGCCAGCGACGACGGCATGAACACGGGCGGCAGCGACATAGCGGCAGATGTTTCACACGATGTATCTATAAGCGGCGGCAATGTGCGCATAAACGCCGAGGGCGACGGCATAGACTCAAACGGAGATATAAATATATCGGGCGGCGTGGTAACGGTGTTTGGCCCCACGAGCAGCGGCGATGGCCCGCTTGACTGCGGCGACATGGGCGGAAAGATAGTAATTAGCGGCGGCACTGTTATGGCGGCAGGCTCGGTAGGAATGATGCAGCTGCCTGACGAAACGGCTTCTCAGAACAGCATATACACCACAATGCTCAACGCCGCGCAGGGTGATATAATTACTCTGGCTGACGATGACGGAAACGTTATTGTAACTTTCACGGCTGAAAAGCAGCTGGCAGGCATTACGGTTTCATCGCCCGACATAAAGAGCGGCACGACTTATCATCTTTACAAGGGCGGCAAGATAGAGAGCGATGAAAACGGCGAGGCGTTTAAAATTGACACCGAGGGAGCAGAGGAACTGGCTTCGGGCGAAGTTGCACAGGTGAATACTTCGTTCGGCGGAAGCGTTCAGGGCGGCTTTGGCGGAGGTAAATTCGGCGGAGGTTTTGGCGGCGGTCAAAGACCCGACGGAGGACAAATGCCAAATGGAGGACAAAGACCCGAAGGCGGCAGAGGCGGCATGGGTAATATGGGCGATATGAATGGCACGCCTCCCGAAATGCCCGACGACGAAAGCCCTGTATTTTAAAATAAAATATAAAAAATGTTGACATTGCAATTGACAAGCGGTCAAAACTGTGGTACTATATATAATAGTACAATATGTTGGGGGAGCTTGCTTGACAGGCTGAGAGGGGAGTTGTGCTCCCGACCCCTTATCTGATTTGGGTAATGCCAACGTAGAGAGTATTATGCGGAGGAGTACCTGTGTGCTTTTCCGCATTTTTTGACAGGGTGATATTATGGTAAAGATAAACGGCGAACTTACAGAAGCTGCCGGCAAAACGGTGGAAGAATATCTTTCGGCGGCAGGGTATGACAAAAAACGCGTTGCCGTGGAGCTAAACGGCGAAATACTGCCAAAGTGCGCTTATGCAGATACTATTTTTAAAGACGGTGACAGCGCGGAGGTGGTAAGCTTTGTCGGGGGCGGTTGACAGGCAGAGTTTGCACAGCGTACTGGCTCAGCGGTATGGCGAGGAAACGGCTGCGAGGCTGGAAAATTCTGCGGCGGCAGTGTGCGGACTTGGCGGACTGGGGTCTAATATCGCAATAGACTTGGCGCGCGGCGGCGTGGGTAAGCTTATACTTATAGACTTTGATAGGGTGGATATTTCAAATCTGCACAGGCAGCAATATAAAGCGGCTCAGGTGGGTATGCTGAAAACCGAGGCTATGGCTGAAAATATCCGCGAGATAATGCCGTATACTCAGATAGTTACATATAACGTAAAACTTATCGAAGAAAACATTTGCGAGTATGTCGCAGATGCAGATGTTGTGTGCGAGGCGTTTGACGAAGCTGACAGCAAAGCTATGCTTATAAATACGGTTTGTGAAAAGCTGCCCGAAAAGTATATAATATCTTCTTCGGGAATGGCAGGCTTTGGTGACGGCAACGATATAAAAACGCGCAGGATAACAGAGCGGTTTTTTCTTTGCGGTGACGGCAAAAGCGATGTAGAGAGCGAAAAAACGCTGGTTTCTGCAAGGGTGTCGCTTTGCGCGGCGCATGAGGCTCTGGCAGCTTTGAAAATTCTGGCAGGGAAAATATAACGACAACTTTTTTGAAAAGAGGCTATACATATGAACAACGATGACAAGCTTATACTGGGCGGTCATGAATTTGATTCGAGATTTATTTTAGGTTCGGGAAAGTATTCGCTAAAGCTGATCGAAGCGGCGGTGCAGCACGCAGGGGCGCAGATAATCACCCTGGCGGTGCGGCGCGCGAATACAAAGGAGCAGGAGAGCATTCTCGACCACATACCGCAGGGGGTTACGCTTTTGCCGAATACCTCGGGCGCGAGAACTGCCGAAGAAGCGGTTCGCATTGCGCGTTTGGCGCGAGAGCTGGGCTGCGGCGATTTTGTGAAGATAGAGATAATGAAAGACTCAAAATATCTTCTTCCAGACAATGCCGAAACTGTGAAAGCTACCGAAACTTTGGCAAAAGAGGGCTTTGTGGTAATGCCGTATATGTACCCCGATCTGTACACTGCGAGAGACTTGGTAAACGCAGGTGCGGCTGCGGTAATGCCGCTTGCCTCGCCGATAGGTTCAAACAAAGGACTGGCAACGAAGGACTTCATACAGATACTTATAGATGAAATTGACCTGCCGATAATCGTAGACGCAGGCATAGGCAGACCCTCGCAGGCGTGCGAAGCTATGGAAATGGGCGCGGCGGCTGTTATGGCAAACACTGCGCTGGCAACGGCAGGCGATCTGCCCGTTATGGCAAAGGCTTTCAGGCAGGCGATAGAGGCAGGCAGGAGCGCTTACCTTGCAGGGCTTGGCAGAGTTATAACGCGCGGCGCGAGCGCATCTGACCCGTTGACGGGATTTCTGCGCGACTAGGGGGCGGCATAGATGGACAACAGTTTTTTTGTAGACTCCGCACACCTTTCAAAAGAGGCGCTGGAGAAAAAGCACAGGCTAGAAAACGACCCGTCTTTCAGGAAAAACCACATGGAGTATCTGGAGGGCATGGAGGTGCTCC